>NC_017668.1:3900000-4150632 GCF_000284515.1 Halobacillus halophilus DSM 2266
CTCGCGCTAATAGCTACAATTATGATGTTTATACCTAAAAAGGGCTTGGACGACCAGGTGCTTGAAGAAGTAGACTTTAACCGAACACTTGCATCCTCTCTAGCTTTAATTGTTGGTGTAGGTGCAGGTATCGTAGGGGCTGCCGGCGCTTTTCTGCTCGTCCCTATTATGCTTGTAGTATTAAAAATACCAACCAGGATGACAATTGCTTCTTCCCTCGCCATCACTTTGATCTCATCCATTGGGGCTACGATAGGTAAAGTTACGACCGGCCAAGTTGAGTACTTTCCAGCGGCCGTTATGGTCGTAGCCAGTTTACTAGCAGCTCCCCTCGGAGCCATGGCAGGGAAAAAAATCAATACAAGAGTATTACAAACCATTCTTGCAGTGCTGATTTTAGGCACTACGATAAAAGTATGGATGGATTTCTTTTAAGGAAGTCAAACAGCTGACCAAAAAAGGTCAGCTGTTTTTTATTAACTTAATTTCAAAGTATTATAGACGCTTACTCTTAAGAGACTTATTCAACAAAAGGACCGGATTGTGGAAGACTCAGTTTCGAGATAGTGTGTGGAGAAAGAGGCTCCAGGGAACAAGGATCATCTATAATCCACCCTGGGTTTTAATGTTTGTTTACGTGTAGGAATCCTGTTGCAGAAGCATTTGAGGCAGATGCATTATGGCTCCTGTCTCCTATAGAAGGGTCCCTTCACTAGATATCGTTAGGGTGGCGGAGGAAACGACGAGACTCCCGCGGGAGAAGGAGCTAGGCGAGACCCCACAAAGAGTGTTAACGACTGAGGAGGCTTGTCAGTTCCCCCGCAGGAAAGCGAGTTGTTTCCGTAGCCGCCCTCACCTATTGTTTGCAAAGGACCCCAACTATCTCGAAACTAAGTCTTCCAGTATCGGAAGCTTATGTGTAACAAGCAACTGGGAGTCTAATGAAAAAGAATTAAAAAGCTGCCGATCTGGATGGGATCGGCAGCTTTTTGTTACTCTTCTTTATTGTTTTTATTCAAGGTAGGGTCTGTATTGACCATCTCGGTTTCATCAAGATAACGCAACAGATCTCCGTAAATAACGGAATCGGAGACACTCAGCTCTTCTTGTGCAGTTTGAAAGCCTTCCTCACAAGCCTGGCCTTCAACTTGTTCTCCTGTTTCTCTATCATAGCATACGCCTTGAATACCTACATATTCTTCATTGGCGAAATCCCCATCACGTGTAATCATCATTTCTCTGCGATCCTCATTTAGCAAGTCCTGTCCGAATTGAACAGGGTTCTCATCTTCAATTCCAAGCAGGTTAGTAAGAGTAGGACGCAAGTCAATCTGTCCTCCTACTGTATGGTTGGTTTCGGAAGGAATATCCTTACCGTAAATTAGCATTGGTACACGCTGTAATTGGAATTGTTCGTAATCATTAATCTCTTTTCCGAGGTATTCTCCCATGGCTTTCTGGTGATTTTCGGAGATTCCAAAGTGGTCACCATAGATTAAGAGAATCGTATCATCGTAGAGTTCTGATTGCTTAAATTCTTCTACAAACTGTTCCAGTGCCTCGTCCTGGTAACGGATGGTCTGGAAATAACGGTTCAGTGTAGTACTGGAAGTTTCCCCTTGCTCAATAGTTGCTAACTCTTCAGGTAAGGTGAAAGGATAATGGTGAGTGAGCGTAATCATCTTGGAATAGAACGGCTCTTCCATCTCTTTCATCTTTTCCAGGGAATCCTCAAAGAAATATTCATCCAAGTAGCCCCATCCATGAGATTTCTCTGGGGTTACATCATAATCTTCTTTCGAAAAGAACTCGTTGTATCCTAGAGAATCATACATGACGTTTCGGTTCCAGAACGTCTTATCATTCGCATGCATCACGTTTGTGAAGTATCCATTTTCACTTAACAGCTCAGGCATAGCCTCATATTCATTTCCTGAGTGCGTGAAGAATACAGCACCACGGTTTAACGGATACATCGAATTTGCTAAAAGGAACTCTGAATCAGAGGTACGTCCCTGCTTCACTTGATGATAGAAGTTATCAAAGTACATACCTTCTTCTTTTAACTCGTTGAAATAAGGAGTAACTTCTTCTCCGTGCAACGTGTTGTCCACTACGAAGGTTTGTGTACTTTCAAGCGAGATCGCAATGACGTTTTTACCTTCTGCTACCCCTTCAAGACGATCGCTGTCTTCGGTTTTCTGTTCATTCAAGTAGTTAATAACTGGCACAAGTTCGTTACTGTCAGCCAACGTTTTCTTCATTTCCGTCTTACCTTGCAGCACGGCATCATAGACATGGTAGTTTAAAAGGCCAATATATTTCACCAGCATTGTGCGGTCAAATGTACGCTCAAGAAGGTCTGTACGCTCTTCTTCAGCCCACTGTAAGTTAATCACAAACAATGGAATCGCAATAATCGCAAGCAAAAATCCTTCACGCCTTTTCGGTGTGAATTGGCTTAAGCGTGCAGGCTTCAAATAGAACAAGAAGAATGCAGCGATTAAAACATCAACGAACAAAAAGATATCTGATGCTTCTAGGATCGTTTGAATACTGCCCCCCATTCCTGCCAGGTTCGCTACCTGATTTAACATAGGAATGGTGATAAAGTCGTTATATTCCCTATAAAAAAGAATGTTCACGTATAACAGTAAAGATCCAAGAATATAGGAAACTAACATCCCCCGGCGCCCCGCCAGCAGCACTCCAATACCAAAGATTAGAAAAATACTGCTTAGAGGATTGAATGCAAGAATATTAGCTTCATTGGGGTTTTCTACATTTAAAGAGAAAATATTGCTTTGAATATATGACATCTTCAGCCAGAACAAACCTATGACAAGAGCATAGACAGTTAATTTCAACAATGTGTTTTTGTTTAAATATTTTTTTAGTGTAAACATTGTAAAACCTCCGTTAAATTTACATTAACCTATTTTACCTTATTTGAACCGAATTTTGTACCATAAATTGATAGTTTAAATTAGCTGAAATAATTGTAACCTTATCTATAAAGCTTTGTAATATAAAAATGCATCTGTAGACCTATGCTTGTTTTTACCAATTTTTAAGTATAACCAATTTTACATTCCCAATATATTATTTACTTAAACTTAAGAATTCGACGCTGAATTTATGTCCAAACCTTCCTATTTGACTTCCATAGATATACAAATTACGTTTGGACTGAAGAGAATTAATTTAGGAGGTTATGTACATGAGTACAGTTGAACAATTCATCAATTCCTTGTCTCCTCACCGTGGAGCATTAAACGATTTAATCGAAATGATCGATGAAAAAAACTACGCATTTAAACCTACTCCTACATCTATGGAGACAGAGAAGCTGGTTAACCATACGCTGAAAACTACTTATACCTTTGCCCGGCTTGCCGCCAAGCAGTCACCTGAAGACCTTTTCCCTGAAGGTGATGATACTCCCTTAGCGGAGCGCGCCAGAGTTTACACGGACGAAACGTATGCATCGATTAAACTGTTAGAAGATGAAGATCTGGATGAACTTATCGATGTTAAGAAAATGTTCGGATCAGAAATTCCTGCAGGTAAATTGTTAGAAATGGCTAAAGATCATGAGATCCATCATAAGGGTCAGCTCTTCGTATATGTAAGAGAGATGGGACACACGGATTTACCGAGTTTCGTTAAAAAATAACCATCATTAATTTTCCCGTGTTGAATCAAAATCCCATAAGAACTTAAAAAAATAAAACAGTAAGAAAGGACAGGAAATCATTCTTCCTGTCCTTTCTTTTAATTTAAGACTCTATTAAATCGCAGTGTTGATCTTACAGAAAAGCTCCCGTTTGTTTAAGACTCAGTTTCGAGATAAATGGGTCCGTGACGTTAATAAGGAAGAGGGCTGGTGGGGAAATAAGTCGCTTTCCTGCAGGGGAACTGGCAAGCCTCCTCAGTCGTTATCACTCCTTGTGGGGTCTCGCCTAGCTCCTTCTCCCGCGGGAGTCTCCTCATTTCCCCACCAGCCCTGCGATTTCTTGTGAACGGACCCCTGCTAATAGGAAAAACGGGAAACCTGAAATCGTCCTAAATGCTTCTATAGCGGCGTTTATCCCCCTGGACAGACTCGGAATTAACGTTGATCACAGGTCATTTTTCCTCATATGGAGGTATATACGTAGAGGATTTTGAGCGTTTAATAATCGCAAAGGGGCGGAAGGGAACGGTGAAGACTCCTGCGGGATGCACATGATCGGTGAGATCCCGGAAGGCGAAGCCTGAGGAAGCTCACCATATGCCCACGGAAAGCGAGCCGTTCCCTGGAGACCCTTTCTCTACAAAATATCTCGAAACTGAGTCTTACAGATAACGGCCCTATAGCTTAATAAACCTTTTCTGAAAAAAATCAACAACTGCTTGTAACATAGCTCCATTCACGCTTATCGAGAAGAAAGGGACTTCTTCTGCTTGTTCTCATATTCTTTTCGATAAATATTTTTCAAATGGATACGGTGTGCTAAACGAATGGTTGGACGGATGAGCATTTGTAGACTTCCAAGTACAAATAAACTCACCCCCCATGTTTTAGCAGCTTCAAAATAAAAACAAACACTTCCGATCAGAAACCAGAGTCCCAGTAAAAAATCATTAACCGTGTAGAGTACTTCATAGCTTTTTTTGAAGAATAGATCGTGTTTCCCCATTTTTATATCCACGTATTGATCTTTACTGTGCTTTTGCACATCAGCTTTTTCATTCGTTAGATTACTCATCCCGGCCCTCCTTCCGTGAACTTCTATTACCTTCATACCCGATGAATCGACAAACAAAATCATTTTTTTCAGCTGCATGGAATGGAGAAACCTCCTAATTAGAGGTACAATAAATCTAAATGAATTTTTACGGAGGTGACTTTTCCTTGGGCTTATTTCTAAGAGTGTTAAGTTTGTCTATCTTATTTCTAACAGCTGGATGCGGGCTTTTAGATAGTAATGAAGAAATGAAGACGGTTACTAAGCAGCCAACATCCACGGTTGATCCTCAGGATAAGAGTTCAATTGATTTTTCTAAAGAGATCAGTATCACGGCTATTGGAGATGTACTGATTCATGACCGTGTCTATGAAGCGGCTGAAACCTCTGAAGGATATAACTTCATGCCTATGATGGAACAGACTGAATCTTACCTTGAGTCATCCACGATCACGATTGCTAACCAGGAAACGATGATCGGCGGGGAAGAATTAGGGCTTTCCGGATACCCTGCTTTTAACTCCCCTGTAGAAATAGGTAATAATCTAAAAGAACTTGGAGTAGATGTGGTAACCCTTGCTAATAACCACACGTTGGATAAAGGAACAAGAGGAATTAATAATGCGATCGAGCACTGGGAAAAAATCGATATGAAATACACGGGAGCTTACCAAAGTAAAGAGGCCAGCGAAGAAATCCTAGTACACGACACGAAAGAAGGAATCAGGGTAGCTATATTAAGTTACACCTACGGGACAAACGGTGTAAAAGCGCCCGATGGGAAAAGCTATGTGGTAAATCGAATCGAGCTTGATAAAATGGCCCAGGACATTGAGAAAGCGAAAGAACAGTCGGATGCCGTCCTTTTAAGTCTTCATTTCGGTGATCAGTATGAACCCTATCCTAATCAATTCCAAAAAGATGTTGTCCAGTTCGCCGCAGATCGCGGAGTAACGGCTGTGATCGGCCACCACCCTCATGTGCTTCAGCCATTAGAGTGGGTAGAAGGCAAGGACGGACATAAAATGCTGACCGCTTATTCCCTGGGAAATTTTTTCTCAGGCCAGGAATCATTTGAGAAACGAGTCGGAGGCATTCTCACCTTTAATTTAAAAATGGACAACAGTGATGACAATGTAGAAGTAGTCAAACCAAGGTTTAAAGTGACATACGTTACGTCCGCACGAGAACATGGATATGAAGTGATCCCGATGGATGATTTCCCAAGCTTAAAAGAAGAGTATGAGGCTAAGAAAAAACACCTCGCCCAATGGATGCCTGAATTGGAATTTATGGAATGAAAGAAGCGGAAAGCTCCCGGCTTTCCGCTTCTTTCTATTTCAATCTTCCTCTGTCTGCAGATCTACAATAATACTGCTCAAAACGAGCGTGAGGATAATGGATGCGATTGTAAAAGCGAATGAAAAGGTCATATTATCCCTCCTTTCTTACCACGTCTGGAATCGCCCGGATCCTGGTGGGGCGTGCTGGATAATCTCAGCTAACGGGATCGTATAAGCAAGCGCAATTAATAGAAATGCAATGCCGATCCATATTTTCCAATTTTCCAAGAAACGCGGTGTCATACTAGAATCGCTTTCTGCAATTGGAAACGCCTCGTAGGTTTGTTCATCTGCTTTTGGAGCAAGCCACCATAGTTGGATTACAATGAAAACGAGTAAAGCAGCGGACAAGAACAAGATGGAACCACCGACAGCCATCGTCACATGGTTGGTTAGTAAGCCATCAAACCAGGCTAGTGCATCATCGTGAGCATATCCGGTGTAAGCTGTACGCCTTGGTGCCCCAAGTAGTCCCAGCAAATGCTGAGCTGTACTCATAAGCAGCATACCAATGGACCAGGTAGCAATTTGCAGGAAGGCTAACTTCTGCAGGGACTTCGTAAACCGCCGGCCCGTTAAGTTAGGAATAAGCCAGAAGGTTAAACCAAAGAATGTCATTGCGACCGGGGTTCCTACGGTTATGTGAAAGTGTCCCACTACCCATAGCGTATTATGAATAACTTCGTTCATTTGAAAACTCGCATTGATGATACCTCCGGCGCCACCCGGGATAAAAAAGGCCATAGCTATGAAGATGGATGTAAAACGAACATCTCTCCACGGAAGCTTGCGAACCCACCCAAAGAGACCTCTGCCGCCAAGCTCCCTGCCTCTTATTTCAAACGTAGCAAACATGGAGAAGGCTGTAATTAAAGATGGGATAATAACCATAAACGTCAAAACCGTCTGCAAAAATTTCCAGAAGCTGGAGATTCCAGGTTCCGTTAACTGATGGTGAAACCCGACCGGAATAGAGAATAAAATAAAAAGTACAAAGGATAACCGGGCCAGAGAATCACTGAATACTCTTCCTCCAATAATTTTCGGAACAATGACATACCATGCCATATAAGCCGGAAGCAGCCAGAAATAAACAAGTGGATGGCCGAAATACCAGAATAAGGAACGACTTAATTCGACATTAATCCCACTCGTCCAGCCAAAAGCCCACGGAATGAATTGAAACAGAACGGTGGCTACAACTCCAAGACAGGCAATCACCCAGAGGATAATTGTTGCAATCGCCATAAAAGCAAATAGCGGACTGAGTTCCCCTTTATGATTCCTTCTCCAGACGGCATAATGCCCGACCAGACTGAACCCCTGAATCCATGTACCAATTACGAACAAGGCAAGACCAACGTAAAACAACCCATGAGCCTGAAGGGGAGCGTAGAATGTATAAAGTACGGACGCTTGCCCCGCTACTACCATGACCACGACTAGAAGGGTTCCTAAGGCGGTCACAGCGAATCCAATCCAGTTCCACAACCTGACCTTTGGGCCAAATGCTCCGAGGGTTCGGCTCATGCCTGCCTGAAAAAAGGCAAAAATAAAGAAAGTTGTAAATACAATAGCTAGTAAAAGGCCGTGAGCGGTGAGAATCTGATAGTAATCCAGCCAGGCTGGCAAATTAAGAGCATCATTTCGGATAAACACTTGCAGGAGCCCGCACAGCGTTCCTATAAGAAAGGCTGAGTAAGCAAATCCTAAATTGAATAACGCTACTTTTCGATCTTTGACTGCAATCTCTCCGGGATTCATTGTTCCACCACCTCAATTTCTGTACTCATAAAATGGTGGCCTGAGCCACAATACTCGTTACAAATGACCAGATAAGATCCCGGTTCTTTGAATGTATGTTTTCGATGATTAATCTGACCTGGAACGGCCATCATATTAACGTTCGTACCGACAATAGAGAAACTGTGAACAACATCTTCACTCGTTAACGTAAACATAACTTCTTCCCCTGCAGGTACTTGCAGCTTGCTTGGTTCATAACCAAATGTAAGTGCGATCATAGCGACTTCATAAGTTCCATCCTCTTTTTTATGAAGTCCAGGCTGATCAAACGGAGTCGTTTCACGCACCTTTTCCGGATCAATGGTCATATGCCCGCTGGAAGGTGCATGTCCCTGTGCAAAAGCACTTACTCCTACTACGGATAGAAAAACGACAAGTGCAATAACTCCAAATCCCAGCCATATTTTTTCATATTTGTGTAAATGCATCCTTTCTCCCCCCTACATACGAACGATATATAATAAATAAATACAAACCCACATCACGACAATAACGGCTCCAACGGCCATTACACTGATTAAAGTCCCTTTCAAGTTTGGTTGAGATGGGCCATTTTTTTTCATGGGCCAGGCCTCCTTTTATGTATTTGATCTATTTCTATTGTATTAGTGGAGAGGGTCATAATAGAATCGGGGAATCCCCCCATTTGTGATGGTGAAATCCCCCAATTCAAAAAAAAGAAACCTTTTCATCAGGTTCCCAGTGGTATATATAATTCAATTCTCGTACCCTTATTCAGCTCGGAAGTTATTTCAAGTTCTCCTCCTGCCGCGCGTGCCCTTTCCTCCATGCTGAAAAGCCCTACTCCTTTTTGTGCACGGTTATTCATAAAGCCTTTGCCTTGATCAGTAATAGAAGCGAAAACCCCACCCTCTGCTTCTTCCAACACGATAGAGGCTTCATCTACACAGGCATATTTTCTTATATTGGTTAGTGCTTCCTGAATGATGCGGTAAATCGTTGTTTCGATTTGAGGCGATAAACGACAGGAAATGTTGGAGGTAAAGTGTACCTTCAATCCATACGAATGGTTAAGACGATTTAAGAAGGAACGAACAGCCGGCATCAAACCCAGTTCATCCAATGCAGACGGCCGGAGCTCCCACGACATGTCCCGCACGTTTTGAATTAAATTTCGTATTTCATCTGTCATCTGGTCTAAAAGGGAATGCTCCACTTCCTGCTGGATACGATGCATGCTAATAAGCAGGCTATACAGTTCTTGGCCAATTCCATCATGAAGCTCTCTGGATACCTGCTTTCTTTCTTCTTCCTGCACGTGGATCAGACGCGTCATCATGTGCTGCAGCTCCTGCTGAACCCTTTTCCTCTCCGTAATCTCATTACGGATGGCCAGATATTGGTAGGGTTTTCCTTTATCATTTAAGAAAGGAACAATGGTCGTATCCACCCAATAGAAGCTTCCATCTTTGGCCTTATTTTTAATTTCTCCCTTCCACACATACCCGGTACCAATCGTACGCCACAGATCCTTAAAAAAATCTTTAGAATGATGTCCTGAATTCAGAAGTCTATGATCGTTGCCAATCAGTTCTTCCACTCCAAATTTAGATATCTCACAAAATTTATTATTTACATAACGAATTCTTCCACGTTGATCCGTAACAGCAACAATCGAAGACTCGTCAAGCGCATATTTAATATCCACGAGTTCTTTCAACGGTTCGTAGGATTCACTATCAAGCAGACTTCTCTCATTCAGGTTATGAATGGTCATAAAATAATTGGCTCTAGTTCCATCCATCCATTCATGAACGACTAAAAAGACAGGAAACGGATTTCCAATCATAGGCTTTGCGTAATACTGCAGCAATACTCCCTTTTCACAGTGAATAAGCTCTTCTACAGAAAAATGAAGAAACAGATCTTCCACACACACCTCAGTCGAAGAAATCTGGAAAAGAAGTTTCGCTCTTTCATTGAAACTTTGTACCATTCCGTTTTCTTGTAAAACGAGAAATCCTTCTTCCTTAGAGGAGATTAGAGCGGGAGGGAAGGGACTGTGTTTTGTCATGATAAACCTCCTTGCTTCAAATAATTACTTATGCGAGCGGCATAAGGATGCCATTGCTGTTCTGACGGTAAGTCATGCTCATTTCGATAGCCGATCAGCAGCACTGCGTCAAATAAATGACCCGTTTGAAGAGGGATAGCAGCAAAGGATTGAAGCTTTTCCGCTAACACTATGGGGTATTTCGACAAAACTAAAGGAAGATCCTTCCTCGAACGGCAGAGAAAAGTTCTTCCTGTCTGCATGACGGTTCCCGCCACACCCGAACCATAGGAAATAACCATGCGTTTATATTTATCATTCAAAGGGTGACTCACATACTTCCACTGTATTTGCTTTGAATGATAATCAAACTTTGCGATAGCGATGACGCAGGCCTCTACTTCCTCTTCCAGTTCGTTGCATATTTCTTCTAATGGGGTGACCACTTTTTCCCTCTCTCCTTTGCTACAATGAATAACCCAGCAGACCTTTCTTCCAGGCATATTCCACTAATTCAGGACGCGTTTTCAGCTGCAGTTTCTCCATCACCCTTGCCTTGTGAGCTTCGACTGTTTTCACAGAGATCACAAGTTGAGCGGCAATGTCTTTATTCGCAAACCCTTTAGCGACCAAGGCCAGTACTTCTCTCTCTCGATCACTTAGCAATCGGTAAGAGTCAGTCGTAGCGCCGTTTTTCAGCTTGCTCATATAATCCTCCATCAATCGTTTCGTTGCAGATGGATACAAATAGGCATCTCCCCCGGCTACTTGCCTGATGGCTTTTACTAATTCTTCATGCGGTGCATTTTTCAAAATACACCCGGATGCGCCTAATTCAATGGCACGGAATAAGTATTCTTCATCATCATGCATCGTCAGAATCAGAATCTGGGTCTCAGGGAATTGTTTTTTTATTTCGGAAGTAGCTGATAATCCGTCCTTTCCATGGGGCATAGAAAGATCCATCAAAACCACACCCGGATTCTTCTCCTCTACTTGCTGGTAAGCTTCGTTTCCTTCTGAAGCTTCTCCAATTACACTAAAATCTTCGACAGCGTCTAACAGCATCATAAGCCCTGAGCGTACGACGGCGTGATCGTCAACAATGACAATCGAAATCATGTTATCTACTCCTCTTTATTCAGCCTTTAAACCAGCGCCATTCCACCACGTCTTTATTGCGTTGCCACTGCATTTCCATCGTGGTATCTTTCTTTATGACTTCAAGCAAATCCTCTTGTTCAGGGGGGAATTCATCCAAAAAAGAATGATAGCGGAAAACAATCCCTTTCCGGTCGACTTCAATGAATACTTCATCAGTATCGGCGTACTCCACAATCATTCGTATGGTAAGCTGAAGCGCGCGAAACGCCAGAACATCCTTTGTAGAAAATACCTCCGTGAGTTTATAGGAGGTGGGGAATTCAACCCTTATACCATAGCGTCTTTCCACTTCTTTTATATATCGTTTAAAGGCCACCGCCAGTCCATATTCATGAAAAGATAAAGGGTAAATTTCATTCGAGCGGCTTCTCATTTCTTCAATCAAATGTGAAAGGAGGACTTGAGTTTCTTTACAAGAATCTTGTGCCGAATCAATACGGTGTAACGCGCTAGTTAACAACTGAGCATAGCGCTCATGTAAATCATAGGACATTTCATAAAGCAGCGATTCGTACATGTGAGAGACTACATATAATGGGGAACGAGTGGTATCATTCATCACTTTAACTCTCCCTTCTTTATTCTTCATACCCTCTATATTACACGCTACTTTATCATGTTCCTATTAGGGCATTCCCTTATTTTAATGCTCTGTAAAATTTCCTTATTGATTTTAAGGTAAAGCTCCCGTTACTTGAAGACTCAGTTTCGAGATAAATGGGTTATAAGGAAGGTCCTCCGGGGGACGATTTCGCTTTCCGTGGGCATGTGGTAAGCTTCCTCAGGCTTCGCCTTCCGGGATCTTACCGATCATGTTCATCCCACAGGAGTCTTCATCGTCCCCCTCCCGACCTGGCCGAATCAGAAACTCGAAATCCACCAAAAATGCCTACTAAAATTAACGGGAGAGCAAAAGAGTATCTAGCTTATTTAAGTGTACAACCCCTGATATATAAGGGGTTAAGGCTGATCCAGAACGATTACTTCTATTATTGAAGGGTCCGTTCACTCCTCAATCATAGGATGGCGGAGGAAACGGCGAGACTCCCGCGGGAGAAGGAGCTAGGCGAGACCCCACAGGGAGTGAAACGAGCGAGGAGGCTTGCCAGTTCCCCCGCAGGAAAGCGAGTTGTTTCTGCAGCCACCCCCTCTCTTTATTAGCAACGGACGCAGAATATCTCGAAACTGAGTCTTCCACAATCCGGCCCTATTGCGTAATAAGCATCTTATGAAAAATCAACAACACACTATAACAAAGCCCAATTTAATAACAGATCAGCTAATTCTATACTGTAAGATTTATTTTGGCCTTGGCAGACGCAGAGCCTCAGTAATGCGAACCCTTCTCCAACGACCATAAACACCTGCAAACATCTCGTAATCGAGTCTTATAGTATGCTCAGATTAAAAATCTGCTTTTCAAGAAAAGACATAAATAGAATCTATAAAAAATCCTGCATGAACTAGCATGCAGGATTACTTGATTATTTAGCGGCTTTACAAAGGTAGAGGGTATAAAATTACTGTCTCGAGTATTGTAGGCTTTCTTGGAGATTCAATTCTTCTACCAGGCTGGAGAGTTCATCCAGCAACGCTTGATTAATGGCTTTTATATGCTTTTTCTTACTGTCGATCTCGTTTCGGTATTTATTGAACATCTCGAGCCAGTCTTTTAAATCATTTATTTCACCCAGCTGCCTTTGGAAAGACTTAAAGTATTTTGCTTCTTCCTTATAGTCAGATGCATAAATTTCATGGAGTGCATTATGAATGTACCTTGTTTTTTTCGAGATAATCCTAACGGAGTGTAAGGCATCGAGCGTTTCTTCATCGACACGACCCTGTTGGGAAGAAACTTCTAAATATTTCTCCACGGCTTCAGCAAATCCGTTTTCGAATTCCTGAAGCCTCTCGTCTACTTGAAGCGGCAGGACATAATTTCGAAGCTCCTTATCTTTAAAATGCTCCCACTGCTCCGCAAAAGTATCGTCGATGATTTCAGGCAGTTTATTTTTAAGTTTCTTTTGATGCTTCAGCCTTTTCTTACCGACCTGATCGCTGAGCTGACGATACACTTCTTCATGCTGCTCCTTAGAAGATTGCTCCGCACGTTCTTCAAACTCCGTAATAAACACATCACGTTCTCTCACTTTTCCTAAACGTTTATGGGCATCATTTAAACGATCCACTAGTGGATGGCTGTTGACGTGGATAAACTCCAGAATGGCACGGATTTTCCGCCCATGGACACGAGCCTGGTGAACACTTTCCTCGTCTTCCTGCTCAAGCGAAAGTTTGCAGTACTCCAGATAGGAGTCAACTAATCCCTGAAGATATTCCCTCCAGCGGCCTACTACTTGCTCATTTCCATCTCCTAGACAATCCTCACAGATTAATTTCTTCTTAACAGACACCAGCGAATCGGCTGATCCGCAAATTTCACAAACCTGAACCTGATCTTGCAATACAGCATAATCATGGTCGAATGTAACATCAATCTTTTTTCCCTGATTCCAGTCAAGCTCGTTTCTATAGTCAGCAGGAATAAGCAAGCGGCCATAGCTGTCCAATGTCTTAACGGAGTCGCCTTCCTCGCCTGTTACGGAAAGCTTTAATCCTTTTTTATGACTCAAAGGCTTCAGCATAAGGTTTTGATTCGATAATTCCAGCTGGTCTCTGATTTCCTTGGGAATCACCAGCCTGCCCATTTTGTCGATTTGCCTTGTGAAAGCTCCACTCATAACCTAACGCCCACCTTTTGAAAGCTTTTATATATGTCATTTCCCAGACTCCAGCACTTCCTAACTAATTTCTAAACATTTTTACAATTTCTTTATAAACCTGACTCTTACATATATTCCCACAGTACGTGCATCCTATGAATGGAGGTGTTAATGATGCAGCCATACTTATGTCCCAACTGTAAAACCAATCGATCCAGGTTCAATATCATCGAACAAAAAGCAACATCCGTAAAAATAGATCCAGGGTCAGGTGAAGTGATTAGTGAATATACGTCTGAGAATCTGGATCCTTTTCATGCCGCTTACCAGGGGCCAGACAAAAAAATCCAATGTGGAGCATGCGGTTTGATCGAAGACGAGAAAACATTTGCCGCTTTCGCCAACTCAAAACCTCTTTAATTGCCCTCAGCGTTCGTTAAAGGGCCCGTGGCATCGTTTTGGCGAATCAATAGATAAATCTCTTTCTTTTGATTGCTGAATAGCTTAGAAGAGCTGCGAGAGCCAATAGCAGAGGAGTAAAATAAATTCCTCCACCTAAAATGATATAACCTGCTGCTCTAAAAGTATCTGATACTTGAAAGTTTTCTTTGTGCAGAAGACGCATGCGATTCGTGAGCTGAGTTCTCATGTCATACAGAGACCAGCTCATTACGCCTGCCAGCTGGACGAATACGACCGAGAAGGAACTGCCAAGTATAATGTTGACCGTAAGGAAAGACAGTAGAAGAGGGACTAATCCTGCTATTCCCCAGCTCACATAAGTCGATGTCCACCCCTTTTCATCAATCGGCAGACTATAGAATATAGGATTCTCTGTAAAATGCGAGCTGAAAATTCCTGCGGCAACTTCTATATACACAAATAACACCACAGGAACACTTACATACATGACCCACTCCGCTCGTAATGATGGGGCGATGATTACAATGACACCGATTAAGAGCGTTTTCCATGCATACCCTGACGATTCTTTCAAATGGCTTCTCCACAACATATGATATAAGGATTTCACCTTAGTAATTTGGCGTATTGCCCTTCGTTCTCTAAGGTAATTACTTACCAGCCCATACCGTTTAGGAGGTTTGATTGTTATATTCGTCATCTGACTGACAAACGTGACATTCCATACCTTGGCATCATTGCGCTCCACCACTTTCATCCAGTTAATGTTTTGAGTGCACGCCGGAATAAAGTAAAACCGCGCGAGTATCAATAAAAAAGTCAGAATTATGGCTGTTGAATATTGGGCTAAGTTCAACTGATGAATCCATATGCCTGAAGCCCCTAGCAAAACGATCACAACTGCCAACAGTCCTGTCTTAACTCTTTTTCTAGCAGAATATAACTTCCACTGGATCGGCGTTAAAAGGGCTATGAAGACGGAATAGATAAAAGCAGCAGAGAGCAACATGTATAAAGACAAGGGAGTTAATCCACCTAATAATGCTGCCAGGGCGAACGCAACCAATAAGTGAAGCGCGAATTTCTCAGCTGCTAATAATAAAAGTATTTTACTTCTGGAGTGGGGGAGCAGACTTAGCTTGAGCTCTGCTGAAGTAAATGGAAGCCCAGGATCTATAAATGACCGCCCAAGCGTACGAATTACCAGGATGGACGGAAGCAGCCATAACCACTCTAGTAGAGAGTTTTCCCAGGTATTCATCAGGGGAATGAACCTTTTCATCCAATCCTGAAGCAGTAACAGAAATACAACAACCATTATTCCTACATAAAAGGCTAACGTTTTGTCGAACGCTAGCTGAAAGGCACGCTGATAAATATCTTTCTTCTTTTTCCAGCGTTTTTTTCGAATCCAATAAAATACCTGCGTAGTAGAACTCATTCATGGTTCCCACTTCGGTCTAACGTATGAAATTCATTAACTTCTCCCTCACCCGATACCCTGCCATCTTTAAGCATCACATAGACATTGGCCAGCTCTTTTACTTTTTCCAGCTGATGCGTCGTCAGCAGAATACTGTCGCCTTTGTCCCGTCGTTCTTTTAACAGCTTCTCAAAATAGGCTCCCGCATAGACATCAAGACCCATAAAAGGTTCATCTATTAACAGTACTGAAACGTCCGGCAATAAAGCGCATATCGTTTGAACTTTCTGCCTCATCCCTTTAGACAATGATTCCGGATATTCATTCAATTTGTCGGTTAGTTCAAAACCTTTGGTATAGGCAGCTACTTTTTCTTCAAAACGTTTCTCTGGAATTTGATAGCTCTTTTGGTATAACTGGAAATGTTGATATACGGTCAGCTCACTGAGTAGTAGAGGTTCTTCGGGTATGTAGCTTAGCTGTCTTTTGTAAGCGGCATAATGCTGATCCTGATCTAAATTATGTATAGAAATTCTGCCCTTTGACTTTTCCCGTGAGCCTAATATGGTTTTAATTAGCGTAGATTTGCCAGCTCCGTTATGTCCGACAAGAGCTAATATTTGTCCTTAATGGATAGAAAAAGATACACCTTCAAGGATCGTATTATTTCTGATCGTCACTTTACAATCTTCCACGACTAAATTTCTTTCCATCCTCTCACCTCTCTTTGCTACCTTTGCGTACGGAACAATTACTGGGAACGTTTCAATTTTTATGTAAAAATACCCCCTGCCACAACATGGCAGGGGGTATGGGCTAATCATTCATTCGGGAAAGAAAGTCTCCCAGCAGATCATCATCATCTTCATCTTCTGTTGTTTCTTCGTCCTGTGAATGAATCTCACCTTGTAAGCTATCAAGATTCAGACCATCCAGTTCATCATCGATACTCTTCCATTCTGTTTCAGAATCAGCATTTGTTTCGTCCTCAGCATGGGCTTCTTGAGTATAATCTCCTAAGGAAGCTTCAGAAGCAGCTGTTTCTTCTTGTAAATAAAGGGCTTCATCTATATCAAATGCATTGCTGTTGAGCGAAGCCAGTAGAGTGGTAGCACGCACGGGATCCATCATTAGCTGATACAGGATACTTCCTATAAGAGCCTCCGAATGTTCGTGCTTAATCCAGTTTCTCTGTTCTTTATTTAAAGCCTTAGGCAGTGGGATGGTAACCGTTTCCTTATTCTTAGCGTAAGTCTCGTTCACTCCATCCAGGACGAATTGTGCAATCCTGCTTGAAAAATTTCGCCTCTCTGTCTCCTTCAGTTGAGTTAATTGTCTCAATAGATGATCAGGAGTATCCGAGGGGATCCGGAACGTAATCGATTGTCCCCTCTCTATCTTTTTCTTTGATTGACTCATAACATCACCTTATTTGGATGAGCCGGTTTTTTGTTCTACTTTTTTACCTTGTTCTTGATTTTTGCCGTGGTTCTTTTTCTCGTTTTTACGGATGAAATCAGAAATCAATTTGTAGTAAGCATTCGCCATCATCCAGATGCTCTCTTCTTCATCTTCAAAGAATTCAATATTGAAACCATCCAGTTTGTTGTTAAGTGACTTGATGTAATCCTTCAGAACCGCGGAGCCTCCGCCCACAAAGTAACAGATCTCTGATTGAGAGTTTCTCTGCCACACATTTCTTAGGAAACGATACTGCTTCTTAGCAAGTTCAAGAAGAATACGGTCCGTAATATCATGTACGTTAGTACGGCTTCCTTTAACCATGATGTGATGTCGATCATTTTTCCTTGTAATGATATCCACGACATCACGGCGGCTGTCTAATTCAACTCCATGTTTTCTAAGAATCTCTTCACGGATCATTTCTAATGATTCAGCTACACCTAGATTGAAGCCCTGCGCTTTATCATCATCAACGTTACGATTTTTAATAACGGCGATATCTGTAGAAAGACCGCCGATATCCTGGATTAGAATTTGTTTGTCGATCAATTCTTTGTTAATGATATTCAAATCATTATCCATCACTAAGTTAACGTAGGCAGCAAACCCTTCCGGATAAACTTTAACCTCATCAAACTTAAGATTTACTTTCATTCCCTGATATTTTGGTGTGACAAGGAATTCAATCTGGTGAACAGACCCAAGAAGGGAAGAACGGTACCCTACGTCTTTGCCTTCTTTTACTTCACGAAGCGGCAGTCCTGTTCCCAATGTGTAGTTAGCTTCTACCACATTATTCTTCGCCGATTGTGCATTCTTCTCTCTAACTGCATCCAAAGCAAGCGATGCAAAAAGCATAATAAGTGTCTGATCTTCCTCAGATTTATAGCTGCCTGGATCTAATTCAGTAGAGTTAGTGGTTTTCGTAGCCAGATTCCCCACACGATAGATAGCATTATTCTCTCTTAAGGCTGGAGAATGCACTCGAATATGTAGATTATCGAGTGGATCCTTTTCATCCAGGTCCTCTATACCGATAACAGGACGATCTTCTAAGTCTCTAGCGACCACGTTAGGAATATATAAAGATGAATCTAGTTTTCCAAAGTTTGCTTTAACTGCATCATTACCAACATCCACAGCTGCAATTCTTGAGTTTGTCATTAATCAGCTCTCCTTTTAATTACTATAATTTACCTTGCCCTTCTATTAATCTATTAGACTCTGCCTTAATAGTCAATGTGCCTTTCGGAGTATTCAATCATGTGTACATGTATACTTTTAATGTACACACGTTTACGTTAAACGTTTACTTGTATTCAATTATGCGTACATGCTTTCATACCAGTATGTGTACGCTTTTGTAATCTTGCATTCATTCACGTGTACGTTTGTCTTACAAATTGTGTACTTGAAAACATTAATGTGTACACTAGTAGATGTGCAGTAATTAGACATAATATTACACAAAAACACGGACTTAGTTTTGAGTGTGAATTCAAAACTGCGGACTTAGTTGGAGGTGGTGAAGAAATCATAAAAAATACCTGTCAGAAAAATGATTTCTGACAGGTATTTCTATAAAAGGGTGTAGGATATTTTTAATTTATAGCGGTAGTGTAGGTAGAAAAAAGTTCTTCTAGTTTATCTGTAAGAGAGAGCATTAATAATCCATTACCTTCAGCAGCTTTAGAGTAGCCGAGAGGTAGAGTCCGTTTGATTAACTGCGAAAATATTTCCGGCTCGGACATGGAGCGTTGAAATTGAGATTCTACAAGAGGAATAATGAGGGCCAATCCACCAGCCACATGTGGTGTAGACATGGAGGTTCCGGAAAGACGAGCGTATTTTCCTCCTATATAGGTAGAGAGAACATCAACTCCCGGGGCTACCAGATCAATCTCATCATTGGTGTTAGTAAAGTCAGCAATGGCCCTCTGATTATCAATTGCGCCCACTTGTATGACTTCATTATAGCAGCCTGGATAGGCATATTCATAAGTGTTTTCGCGTCCATCTCCCTCATTTCCTGCAGCACATACGACAGAAATACCCTGATTAACAGCTTTTTGGACAACCTCATGCATTTCTTTAGCATCATCAGGTCCGCCAAGAGACATAGAAATGACTCTAACACGTTCCCCTTGAGGTCCTTCCCAGTTAATTGCGTATTCAATAGCATTTATAATCCAATCGTACTGTCCACTCCCCTCTCCAGAGAGTACTTTAAGGATTAATAAATCAGCCTGCGGAGCCACTCCAATTACACCTTTCTTGTTATCTATGGCAGCGATTGTTCCGGCCACATGAGTGCCGTGGCCATTATTGTCATCGTAATTCGTCTCATCACCTTCATAGTCATCTGTAAAGTTATAACCACCTAGAATGCGGTTCTCAAGGTCTGGATGGTCCATTTGACAGCCTGTGTCGATGACAGCTACGACGCTCCCTTTTCCCTGACTGGTTCTTTCCCATAAACTCTCTGCCTCCACCAACTTCACACCTTTTGGAAACTCTTCTGCTTCCTGCAGGATCTGTTCGGTACGGTATGGGATTAACTTCATTTCACTCATTTAACTTCCTCCCCTATTTTGAGTCATGCAAGAGCAAAGTGATAGACTGATAACTCATGGTGATAGGTAAAGCTTTCCATTATTATATCATTTTTTGTAAGTATCTGAATATACAGTCAACTATTATTAGACAAGAATTAAAGAAAGCAGGAGAGACTGTTAGGACAGCCATCCTGCTTTCTTTAACGTTTCTTCAGCTAATAGGAATACAAGATATAAATTATAATTAAAATAATCCTTGAATCAATGTAAATCTGATTGTAGTTAATGAAGTAGAATAAAAATACTTTCAAAGATTCCCTAACTTATATACTCTAGGGAAATATAGCCATAGTTCTTAAGATTTCAAACTCATTAAGTGAAGCCATATATTTAAATAAATCTACACAGTCCTTAAGCCTTATATTTTTAAAATGGCTATAAAAGGGTAAATAAAAAAAGACTACGAGAAGTGGAGGGAAAACTATGTACAAAAAACAATGCCAACGCTGTAACCGTCCCTCATATAGCAGCAGCGAAGGCACCTGGATGTGCCCCATATGTCATGAAGATTTAACGTCATTCTCTTTCCTTCCTATTCACAACAAAAAATCAAAATCGGAAGTCGTTAGTATGTATGACCAAACCATGAACGGAACTCCATTCCGGGAAATATAAACATATTAGCTCTTACATCCCTTGAATTCATTCAGTCGTATAGCTGTAAAAAAAGGATTGCACCCAACGTGCAATCCTTTTTTACTAGTATTATAGAATTTATGGCAGGAAACGGCGTGGATCCACTGAATTAGACCGGCTTGGATTCCAGGAACCGATATGAATCTCAAAGTGTAGATGCTGCCCTGTTGAGTTCCCTGTGCTTCCCATATTACCCAGGAAATCGCCTTGCGATACAGACTCTCCTGCCGACACAGCCGGAGTGGATCTCAGATGGGCATATACAGTCGTGTACGTCTTGCCATCGATACGGTGAGTAATAAATACATTATTCCCGTAACTGGATGAATAACCGGCACGTATGACTGTTCCATCGGCTGCAGCCCTTATAGGTACAGTTCCGCTCTTAGCTAGATCAATACCGGAGTGTAGGCGGCTTTCGTTATGAATCGGATGGAACCTCATTCCGTATTCGGATGTTGTTCCGGCGGATGCAGGCCAGGCGAACTTGGCACTGCTGCCTGAAGAGCTGGAAGTTGCTTTTTTATCTTCTTCTGCTTCTTTTTCAGCTTCCTCTTCTGCTTTCTTCTCTTCTTCTTCGGCTTTTCGTTCAGCTTCTTCTGCTTCTTCAGCAGCTTTTTCATCGGCACGATCCTGGGCAGCTTTTCTGGCGGCTTCCTCAGCTTCTTTTCTTGCTTTTTCAGCTGCGGCTTTTCTAGCTGCTTCTTTACGTGCTTTTTCTTCCGCTGCTTTTTGTTCAGCTTCTTCGGCTGCCTTCTCGGCACGTTCGATTTCTTTCTTGATCGCTGCTTCCTGTGCGGCAAGTGTTTCATTCTCTTCTTCTAAGTCCATCACATAAGCGTGAAGTTCTTCTTCTTCCAATTCAAGTGACTTCATCAGCTCATTTTTATCTTCCTTCTGGCTGTCCAGGTCACGCTTTAATGATTCCAGTTCAGAAAGTTTTTCTTCAAGAGAGGTTAATTCTTCTTCCACCTCTGCCTTTTTGCTTTCAACAGCTTCTTTATCGGCTTTATGCTGTTCAAGTATTTCCCTATCCTGTTCGGCAATGGTATTTAAGCTCATGATTCTTTCGAGGAAGTTACCGAAGCTTTCTGCTCCCATAAGTACGTCTAAGTAATCAATGGCTCCTCCATTCTGGTACATGGACTTCACACGATCTTTTAGAAGCTCGTCCCGTTCAGCGATTCGCTTTTCCAGTTCAGTAATATCTTCTTTCAACTGTTCGATGTTCTCTCTTGTTTGCTCTACTTCTTCTTCTTTTTTATCTATTTTCTCAGTCGTCTCCATCATCTGTTTGTCCAGGCGCTCAATTTCCTGGTTCAATTGTTCCTGGTCTTCTTTAAGTTTGTCAATTTGTTCCTGTTTTTCCTGTTTCTCAGATTCATTGTCTGATTGGCTGTCTTTGTTTTCTTCTAGCTGATCCTCATTTTCCTCTACTTGCTCTTTACTTTTTTCGATTTGTTCTTCATACGATTCTGCGAAAACTGGGCTCGTTCCGGACGATAAGCCGGCAAGTACAAGCGTGGCGATCAGGAGTGCAACTGTAAACTTAAACTTCAATCCCTCTTCCTCCCCAAAACACATGTATATGTTTATATTAAACTTTCAGATATTTTCTAATAGACGTAAAGCTTCCCCATAATCCGATAATGACACCCATTAAAATGAGCAAAATGGATACTTTCCATATAAACGGGTAGACAGGGAGTAATTCAACGAATAGTGTCGGATATCGGGTCGTAACTTCCTGGAACAAGTATCTATATCCAAAGACTACGACAGCGATTGGAATAGCAGATCCTAGCATACCAATTAAGATGCCTTCTACTAAAAATGGCCAGCGAATAAACCAGTTGGTTGCTCCTACCATTTTCATAATTCCGATTTCTTTTCTTCGTGCCACAATGGTAATACGGATGGTATTCGCAATGAGGAACATGGCTGTGAACAACAGACCTGCGATTATGGCAAGCCCAATATTACGAGCTAAATCCATCACATTAAAAAGCCGTTGAACGGTTTCTTTGGCATATTCCACCTTCTCAACGTTTTCGAATGACTTAATAGACTGAGCCACTTGAATGGTGTCTTCAGGATTTTTTGTTTTGACGATGTACACATCATTTAGCGGGTTCTCATCTTTAAGGGATTCAAATACTTCTCCTTCTTCTCCCAGACTGTCGATTAACTTTTCCAGTCCTTCTTCCTTGGATTGAAAGGTAACGGTGTCCACTTCGGGGATGTTTTGCAGTTTATCTTTTAGTTCATTTTGACCCGGCTCTTCAAGTGTTAAGTCCATAAAGACACGGACTTCTACGTTTTCTTCGATTTGAGAGCCTATATGGTTCAAATTAAGGAGTAATGCAGCGAAGACTCCTACCAGCAGCAGCGTAACCGTTACAGCTGATATAGAAGCTAAGGACATCCAGCGGTTTCTCGTAATATTCTTTACGCCCTCTTTACCATGTCGTCCAAATGTCTTAAGTTTCATCTTTGATGCCACCTCTTACTTCCGAATTGCCGATTTTCTCTCTTTTTTTAAATCGGATGGCTTTCAGGACACCGAAAGATAAACGATTGCGATGCTGCTTATCATACAATTTATATCACTTCCTGATTTAAACTCATGATGTAAATCTTCGATGTCTGAAATATGTAGTCTTACATTTCCGGCTTCTTTTACCTTTCTAATTATAACAAACAAGTTCGATAAAAAAAGACAATTTATTATTACATTTGTGTTTCATGCTTTTACATAAACGTGACAAAACCAGGGTATTTATGGTCTGTTGCCCAATATTTTGTCGAATGACACATGTATATACATACAAGGTTCAAACCATAACAAAAAAGACAACTCCTTTTGGAATTGTCTTTAATAACTGTATGAAATTCATCATTAATTTTTAAATTGCTTTAATGCTTCAAGTTCACGTTTCAAGCGCGTGTTTTCATTTCGAATGGCTTCCACATTTTCTGTTTGGCCTTCTACCGGCAAAAGGTTGATTTCATACCAGGCTTTACTCTGCACATCGTTCCCTTCACTCGTTCGTTTGATGAGAGCTGTTGGGTACATCGTTTTTACTGCATCGATCTCTTTCTGAGATAGCCGAAGCTCTCTAAAATAAACACCTTCACTAAAGGATTCTGACAAAAACTTGTTGAAGTCATCAGCTGCCATGTGCTTCGCTCCTTTATATATTGGTCTTTAAAAACGAGTTCTCCATCTTTCACCGGCTTAAGATTGTTGATACACAGATTCTTTTACAACGACATTAGCTACTACTTCCATCGGATCCACGAGCGGTACGGGGAGGTGATAAGGTCTCAGTACCAGACCAATCTCCGTACACCCTGATATGATTAATTGGGCGCCGTTATCCAGAAGTTCCTGAGAAGCGTCTTTCAGAAGCTGGAGTGGCTCTCCATCCGTATTCCCGCTCTTTATGCCATTTTCACCATAAATGGACTTCATGACCTTTTCATTTTGCGTCACGGGTGTTGGATAGACAATATCCAGGTGATCGAGATACTTTTCAAAAAGACCGGTCTCTAATGTACCCGTCGTAGCAAGAACTCCAATTTTAGAAATATCCGGATAGAAACTGCGAATAAACTTTTTCAACTCTAAAAAAGCATTCAGTAATGGATACGAAACCTCTTTTTGTACGTCTTCTATGAAATAATGGGCGGTCATACACGGAATACAGGCTACCTCAACGTCCAGCTTTTCTAAATTCTTAGCTGCGTGGATCATTTCGGGTACCGGGTTCTCGCCTCTTCCGGAAATGGCTTCTGTGCGGTCAGGGATCTTTGCATTGCTGTCGATAATGACGCGGAAATGTTCCTGATCCTTTCTGGCACTGGTTGCTCGGATGATTTTCAGATAACATTCAGCCGTGGCCTCAGGCCCCATGCCTCCAAGTATACCGATTAGTTTGTCGTTCATGAAATGCCTCCTTGCGTAAGACCCGAACCTTCCTTTGATGACTATAAGATTCCTGCCACTCTGTTTTTCAGCGGCTTGAATAATTCTTCTTCATCTATTTCTGGTCTCGCTTTGTTTAGTTGCTCAAGCGCGATTTTTGCTCCTGGGTCCATGCCCTGACATCCAGCTAAGAGTACAACATCGTCTGTTCCTGCTTCTGATAAAGCGTGGCGGACAGCGTCGTCCAACTCTTTATATAAATGCACCTGGATACCTGCATCATTCATCATTTCCTGGAAGACCCGCAGTTCCTCATTGGTGACCTGGTCTTTTTCTGTGACATGGGACTCGCTGAGTGTCGCGATTACTTCCTTAATTCCGAGCTTTGGAGCCCATTCCACAATCGCTTTTGCATTCTCACGGTTTACCGTTACACCACGGCTGCCGCGGATCGCATAAACGAGCTTCAATTGGTTATACTCCATCTGCTGCAATGTGCTTAAGGTAACGTTAATATTGCCGTAGTTAGCAAAATGGTCATCTAAAATTTTAAAGTCATCTTCAAATACCATTTCAAAACGGCGTTCCACGCCTCCAAAGGACTTCAGCCCTTTTTGAATCGTTGGAATCGGTACCTCACTCAGTAATCCTGCTGCAATAGCCACCATTGAGTTATAAACGGAATGGTAACCAGGAGTCGATAATTCAATATCAAATTCCTGAGGCTCAATTGGTGCCTCTCCTACATATATCGGCTTTCTGACTTCAACTGTAAATTTCGCACGCCCGGTAGACAAGTCAAGGTTCTTACAAATAAGATCCCCATCACCCGTTTCCACACTAAGCGTGAGCAATTGTGCTTTCGTTTCATCTACAAGAGAAGCCGAATATGGATCATCCAGGTTCAGGATGGCCCATTTATCAGCGCCAGCTTCTCTGATAAGACTTGCTTTAGCATTAAAGTACTCCTCAAAGGAGCCGTGCAGATCGATATGCTCGCGGCTGATATTATTCAGCGTTACAATATCGAAATCCACGCTCCCTACCCTTTTTAAATCGAGGGCGGAAGAAGAAACTTCCATCGTTACGTGAGAGACGTCCTGGTCCCTCATTTGGGCAAAGTAGTGATGGAGATCCAGCGATTCCGGTGTCGTCAGTTTCGTCGGCTCGGAGTAGTCACCGAATTTAACGACTACTGTTCCTATGAGCCCTGTTTTGACTCCATGCTCTTCCAGGATCGCATCGGTCATAAAGGATGTAGAGGTTTTCCCATTGGTTGCGGTAATGCCGATCGTTTTCATCGATTGGGACGGATGATGATAGAAAGCGTCGCTCAGCGCGGCAAGCGCCTGACGGCTATCCTCTACGCGAAACTGAGGAATGTCATTCCATCCTTCTTGATAATCCTCGACCACAATGGCTGTCGCTCCATTAGATATAGCTTCTAATATATACGCATGCCCATCCGTTTTAAACCCTTTAATACATACAAAAATGTCTCCCTGCTTCACTTTTCTGGAGTTATAAGCCAGTCCATGAATATCCAGCTCCTGCTCATTCCAAGCATCTAAAACTTGAATGGATTTCAGCAATTCATATAGTTTAGCCATTCTAATCTACCTTCCCTGCAATGTTTTAACCTTATCCGATTATTGCGATCCTTATTTTGTATATGGGTAAGCTTTTTGATGTTTTTTCACAATCTTACTGAATCAGCTTGTTTTCCGTACTTTTCCAGCCACTAGACCTGCCATTTTCTTTCCGAATGCAAAAGCGGGTTTTGGATCTTTTGCATCCCATATCGCATGGGCCTTTGGACGGAAATAAGATGCCAGTACTTTTTGAATGGAGAGCTGTCCCGTTTTAACGTATTCACGTACGGCCAGTAAATCTTCGTAAGCATACCAGAAGACCAGATTCATGTCTTTCTCAACGGCTTTTGGCTCGACCGGGTTCCCGGTAAGCTCCCTGTAAGTAATATAAGGCATGTTGATTCCCGTTTTATATAACAGGCTGTTTAAGTTCGTAATTCGGACATTAATTTCAATTAAATAGAATTGTCCAGTTTGTTCATCTTTTTTAAATTCAATTTCTGCAAATCCTTTATATTGGATGCCTTCAAGAAACTTCTTCCCAAGGTCATACAGTTCCGGGACATATTTCTGCTGGGTGTAAACCGAGGCCCCGTAGTTCACAGGGAATTGACGAAGTTTTTGGCAAGTGACCCAGTGTGTAACCTCTGAATACTGATTTAAGTAGGCGTCGAAGGTGTACATATGATCATCGAAGCCAGGAATAATCCGCTGTACAATCACTTCGATATTTTCTTCTTTAGCCATATTGACCTTTTCCAGAAGCTCTTCTTCCGTAAAGACTTTAAACAGCTTCCTTCTAAACTTGGACACAAAAGCAGGAGAATCGACCGGTTTAACGAGACACGGAAATTGAATCTTTTCCTCTACTTTTTGTAAAAAGTTCTCTTCATCAATATGAACGGTTTCAGGAACCGCTACCCCGTGCTCGGAAGCGAGCGTATGCAACGTACCTTTGTCCATTATTTTAGTATATAGTCCTTGTTCTTTTTGGGGAATAAGGAAATGTTCCCGTAATTCCATTAAATGCTCGTCTACAAACTCTACGTAAGGATCAGCTGTAGGAATAAGAACAGGAGTCTTGCTCTGCTGTTTGGAGTAATCAATCAAAAAGGAAAGAAGTCCTTCTGGATCCTTTTTATAATGAGGAGCGATTAACGCTTCAGAGACATACTTGGACTCAAGTCCATAAGCCCCTTCCCACGAATAATCGACAGCCGCTACGTGCACATCGTGAATGCCTAAGCAGCGGATTGTACTCAATCCTATATAATAATTCGCACCTAAAACAACCGCTTTATTATCCATGAATAATCCCCTTTTTTCAAACGTGACATAACATTTATTTCATTAAACTCATTCATAGTTGAGCAAACCCTATTCGCCGAATATCTAAACATATCTATTCTACCATATTATCCAGGCTAACAAAACGAGCAGCCCTTGATTATGGAAGAAGACCCACCGTTTACCGGAAAGAACATTTGGGAATATATGTATGACCTGGTCCGGTAATATTTGTAAGACATTCAGAATTCCTTCCTCATGTAAAAAAGCGGCCTTTCCCTTTAGGGAGGCCGCTTGGACGTAAGCATTTATTTATAGGAATGACTGAAATCAATTTCTGACGGGACTTCTTCAGCTTGAGCCGGCTCTTTTTGGATCTTCTTAAAGCGATTCGCCACTTTATCCACGGCATATAACACTAGAAACGTAAGAAGGACAGTAAGGGACAGCATATAAAGAGATGTAAGCATAAGCTAATATCCCCTTTCAAATAGTATTTATCAGGATTTATCACTAAATCCTTGTATATAATACCAGAAATCAGGGTCTTGTAAACCTATATCCGCAAATTCTTACACATACATCTTTTTCCTAGCGTATTTTAAGTCTTCCTATTAATTCCTCTAAATAATATACCCCTCTGCTATACTGAATGTACCTCCGTATTATGCAGGCGTTTCCATCCCTGAATAATGACACTTTACTATTAAAGGAGAGATCCTGATGAGAGAGCCAGCAGGCAAGTGCCGCAACTGTGATACGTTAATTTATTGTTCAGGTGGATTTTTGGAAGGAGTGGTGAACAATGATCAGACCCTTTGCTGTTTTACTTGTGCAAACCAGACATCCACAGAAAAACCAACGGTCTCATTACGTTCCTATCATCCAGAATGGCCCGTATTATTCGAACAGGAACAAGAGTTGATAGCAGAATCTTTGGGTGAAAATGCTCTTGGAATTGAACATATAGGCAGCACTGCCATCCCCGGGTTACAAGCTAAGCCTATTATTGACATTATGGCAGGGATCAGGTCTCTGGCCTCTTACGATTCATACATACCGCATTTATCAGCCATTGGATATATGTACGTCCCTAAGCCGGAACTTGTGGAGCGTCGTTTTTTCAAGAAGAAAAAGGAAACGCAGACATTTCATTTACACCTTTGTGAATTTGGCGGGAAGGAATGGGAAGAAAAACTTCTGTTTCGGGATTACCTGCGCCAGCATCCGGAAGCGATGGAAGAATATAATTCCCTTAAACAGACACTAGCCATTCGCTATCAAAAAGACCGGCCTTCCTATACGAAAAGTAAGGAACCCTTTATTTCATCCATCATTCAGAAAGCTAAAAAAAAATAAAGCACCCAAACCCTGGACGGATATGGATGCTCGTTATCATTTACTGGTTTCCTAAACGGGTATAATAATTAGCAGCAGTTTCGATCCCTTTGGTAAAGTTCTCCAAGTGAAAATGTTCATTCGGAGCATGAAGATTTTCAGAAGGAAGTCCAAAGCCCATGAGTACAACAGGAGCCTTTAAGACGCTTGCAAACACTTCAACAATGGGAATCGATCCTCCTTCTTTAGGGAAAAGCGGACGAACGCCGTACACTTCTTCATATGCATCCGCTGCCGTTTGGATATAGGCATCTTTAGAATCAATAGCCACCGGATCTGCCTGAATCAATTGCTCCGTTTCGATTCGGGCTCCAGCAGGCTTATGAGTCTGAAGATGACTCTGAATAGCTTCATAAACCGCCTGAGGATTCTGGTCGCCTACTAAGCGGCAGCTGATTTTGGCACTGGCCTGATTGGGCACAATAGTTTTTAACCCTTCTCCCTGAAAACCGCCTGTAATCCCGTTGATCTCAAGCGTCGGACGTATACCTACACGCTCCTGGAAAGTAAACCCTTCTTCACCAAAAAAGGTTTCTAGTCCAAGTTCTCTTTTTATTTTTTCATTATTAAATGGAACTTGCGCAACTTCTTCTCTTAAATCCTCAGTAGCTTCAGGAACACCCTCATAAAAACCTTCTACAGCGATTTTTCCTGTGTCATCATGAAGGCTGTCCATTAGAGAAACAAGGGCGTGAATCGAGTTGGGTACAGCTCCCCCGTAGGAGCCGGAATGTAAGTCAGTATTTGCTGTGTTTACTTTTACTTCCATCGCAAGGGCTCCGCGAAGCGAAGTGCAGATGGCCGGCTGTCCTTTTTCAATAAAAGTTGTATCGCTGATGACGACAGCATCTGCAGTCAGCTTTTCTTCATGATCCCTTATAAAAGGAGAAAGGTTAGGGCTCGCAACTTCCTCTTCTCCCTCGATACAAAACTTGACATTAACCGGGAGCGTGCCGTTTTCTTTCATGAGAAGCTCCATCGCTTTAATATGAAGGAACAATTGCCCCTTATCATCCGTTGCTCCGCGGGCATAAATTTTCCCATCACGGACCACTGGCTCAAATGGAGGCGTTTCCCACAATTCAAGAGGGTCTTCGGGCTGGACATCGTAATGACCGTAAATAAGGACCGTAGGCTTGTTCTCCGCCTGGAGCCAATCCCCATATACAATAGGATGACCTTTCGTCTGAATGACCTCTACATTTTCCATACCGGCTTTCTTTAGAGCTTCAGCTACCCAATCGGCTCCCCTATTTACATCTTCTTTACGGTCAGGTAAGGAAGATATGCTCGGGATCTTTAAGAAATCTTTTAGTTCCTCTATAAATGAATCCTTATGTAATTCCACCTGTTCTTTCACGATAAAAACCCTCCTTAAGATTATACGTATTAGTATAACGAAAAACTCACCTTAAGAAAGGTGAGTTTGATGAATAAATAATTAAATTATAGCAATGAAATGATAAAACCAATAACCACAATAAGACCAATAATCATTAGAATCGTACGTAACATAAAAACACCTCTTCACTTTAGGATTATGTATATGACTATTCCTTATTTTGGACAAGTTAAAACAATCCATTCTGCTTATTTTTATTATAGTAAAAAAAGACTGGCCCATCGGGGTCAGTCTTTTTTATCTCCTTCTTATATCACCTGGCGGTCCCAGTGACGATGGGCCGCTACTGCTTCGGTGAATTTACTTACAAATTCAACACCATTTTCTTCTGCCACCACGCCTGGTTCCTCCAACAATTCATTATCTTGCAATAGCTGGATTCCTTCATGCGTAGCACCAATTGGCTTGAAGTGTGTGAAGGCTTCGTTTAGATAATAAGATACTTTCTTCCTGAATGCCTTACTCTGCTCGCCGCCTCCTGCAACGTAAACAGCATCCAACAGTACAGGATCAACCGTTGTAAACGTATGATCAACGGTAAGTTCCGTACCATCTGCGCCCTTCAGAGTGCCCTGACGGGTGCTGATCACTACAGGAGACATTCCTTTATCGGCCAAGCCTTCCAGTACATTCGTCACCTCACTGCCAGCAAAATTGTCAGCCACAATGACGCCAACTACTCGAGTATCCGGTTTGAATACTGTATTTTGCTGACTTAGCGCTGGAGAAGATTTAGTTACATCGGATCCGCCATGTTCTGGTGGGGTAATTCCGATATTTTTGGCAACTCCTTGAACCAGATCAAGACTGACGTTTGAGAACATTTCAATCACTTGCTTTCTAACGGAGTCACTTTCTAGTTTACCCAGTTCGAAACTGAAGGCTTGAATCAAGTGATCTTTCTCCGGTTCGCTCATACTGTTCCAGAAAAGAGTTGCTTGAGAAAAGTGATCTTTAAAGCTGACACTTCTTGCGCGAATTTTGCGCCCTTCTACCTTCTCGTGATAATGCTCATAGCCGCCTTCTTCTGGAGCTGCAGGCTCTGGCGTATTCTGAGCCAGAGAGTTCTTGTGATAGCTGACCTGTCCTGTATTAATCGTCTGGCGGCCATATCCATCTCTCTGATTGTTAAAGAATGGGCAGACTGGACGGTTAATTGGAAGCTCGTGGAAGTTTGGTCCTCCGAGTCGAATTAACTGAGTATCCGTATAGGAGAATAAACGACCTTGCAGCAGTGGATCATTCGTGAAGTCAATGCCCGGTACGACATGACCCGGATGGAAAGCCACCTGCTCCGTTTCAGCAAAAACATTATCCACATTACGGTTTAATGTTAATTTACCGACGATTTCTACCGGTACATCTTCTTCCGGCCAAAGCTTCGTCGGATCGAGAACATCAAATTCGAATTTATCCTCGTCTTCTTCTGGAATGACCTGTATTCCTAGTTCATATTCCGGGTAATCTCCATTTTCGATCGAGCTGTAAAGGTCACCACGGTGGAAGTCTGCGTCCTTACCGGAAATCTTTTGAGCTTCATCCCATACTAAGGAGTGAGTACCCAGCACCGGTTTCCAGTGGAATTTCACGAAATGAGACTTACCTTCCGCGTTAACCAACCGGAACGTATGTACTCCGAATCCTTCCATCATACGGAAGCTTCTAGGAATGGCACGATCAGACATGGCCCACATTACCATATGAGCGGATTCCTGATTGTTCGCTATGAAATCCCAGAATGTGTCATGAGCCGATGCTGCCTGAGGCATTTCATTATGAGGCTCAGGTTTTAAAGCGTGAACTAGATCAGGGAATTTAATAGCGTCCTGAATGAAAAATACAGGGATATTGTTACCCACTAGATCGTAGTTTCCTTCTTCCGTATAGAATTTAGTAGCGAAACCGCGAGCATCGCGTACCGTTTCAGAAGAACCGCGATTACCAGCTACTGTAGAAAATCTGGTGAATACAGGGGTTTTCTTAGATGTATCCGTTAGGAAATCTGCTTTTGTATATTTTTCAAGAGATTTATAGAGTTCAAATTCACCATGGGCGGCGAATCCTCTTGCGTGCACAACACGTTCTGGAATACGCTCGTGGTCAAAGTGCGTCATCTTTTCACGGAAGTGGAAATCTTCCATCAATGTTGGACCACGTTCTCCAGCTTTCAAAGAGAACTCGTCCTCTGACATTTTGAGACCCTGGTTTGTCGTAAGGTGCTTACCTGAGTCTTCTCTGCGATAGTGCTCCAGCTGTTCGTCTTTACTCTGCTTATCTACCTTTTTCTTATCACTCATTAAGGTTCCTCCTTAAAATGATTATAAAAAAACATTTCTTATAAACTCCACATAACTATTACCCCACCATCCGTCTGTTAAAACTTTCAAACTGAGATATTTTCTTCAATAGAATTAGTACACACAATGGAAGCGTTGTTATAAAAGGGTTATAGTATAGGGCCCGATTGTGGAAGACTCGAGTTCGAGATATTGTGTGGAGAAAGAGCTCCAGGGAACGGCTCGCTTTCCGCGGCCCTGCACGATGCAGGGTCGTTCGATGTTGCCACAGGACGTGGCGATCTTAGTCGAACATCCCTTGTGGTGAGCTTCCTCGGGCTTAACAGCCCTGCGGGATCTCACCGATCATGTTCATCCCGCAGGAGTCTTCGCCGTTCCCTTCCGCCCCTTTGGCGATCATGGAGCGCTCAAAATCCTGTACGTAAATGTCTTCATATGAGGAAGGATAACCTATGTGATCAACGCTTCATACTAAGTCTATACAGGGGGTAAAAACCGCTGTAGAAGCATTTAAGATGATTTAAATTTTTCACTTTTTCTAATGGCAGAGTCCGTTCGCAAATTTATAGTTGAGTTGGTGGGGAAATGGTGAGACTCCCGTGGGAGAAGGATCTAGGGGAGACCCCACAGGGAGTGAAACGACTGAGGAGGCTCATGGTAAAAAGGAGGATCGACTAAAGTCGCCACGTCCTGTGGCAACGTCGATCGACCCTACGTCGTGCAGGGCCACAGGAAAGCGAATTATTTCCCCACCAATCCTTATTCATCTAACGTAACGGACCCATTTATCTCGAAATCAAGTCTTCAGCAATCGGGAGCTTATCTGTGGAATACATATTTTGATTTATTAGATCCTTCTAAAAAAAAGAGATGCCTCTATGGTATAGAGACATCTCTGATCATTTTAAAGTTATGGCAGTTGAGTGGAGCCCATCATAAATCGATCGCACTCACGCGCAACCTCGCGTCCTTCATTAATGGCCCATACGATTAGACTCTGTCCGCGACGCATGTCACCAGCGGCGAATACACCTTCCACGTTGGTCGTGTACTTCCCATACTGGGCAGCTACGTTCGTTCTAACCGTCGTTTCAATTCCAAGCTTCTCAATTAAGTCCTGTTCTGGACCACTGAATCCAATGGCAAGCAAAACAAGATCGGCTGGCCAGACTTTTTCTGTACCAGGTATTTCTGTCCTTACTTTATTGCCTTCGTCGTCAAAGGACAAAGCCACATCGATGGTGTGAACCTCTTTTATTCTATTATTCTCATCCCCGACGAATTTCTTTGTCATTACGGCATAAGCACGCGGGTCGTCACCGAATTTGGCTTCCGCTTCTTTTTGTCCATAACCTACTGTATGAATAATCGGATATTGAGGCCATGGGTTTACTTCGTTATCACGTTCTGACCCTTTTTTATCATAAATATCAAATTGGGTCAGCGTCTTGCATTCATGTCTGACGGAAGTAGAGATACAGTCTGTCCCTGTATCACCGCCGCCGATAACGATCACATTTTTATCTTTCGCACTAATGTAATTTTTATCTTCGTGGTTTGAATCCAGCAGACTCTTTGTATTTGCATAAAGGAAGTCCATAGCATAATGGATGCCCTTCAATCCGCGGCCATCCACTTCCAGGTTCCTGGGAGTAGTTGCTCCTCCACAAAGAATTACAGAATCATACTCTTCATTAAGACGGGAAACCGGGTAGTCTCTTCCTACTTCGGTGTTCGTTTGAAAACGAATCCCTTCCTCTTTCAGGATATTCACTCTTCGCTCTACAATTTCATAAGGAAGCTTCATTTCTGGAATACCGTACGTTAGTAATCCGCCTACGCGGTCACTTCGTTCAAATACGGTAACCCAGTGTCCAGCTTTGTTAAGCTGGGCAGCTGCGGCCAGTCCTGCAGGTCCAGATCCTACTACAGCAACGCTTCTTCCAGTTCGCTTTTCCGGCGGCTCAGGTACGACCCAGCCTTCAGCAAACCCTTTCTCAATAATCGAACGCTCGACGGATCGAATAGCTACAGGTGGTTCATTTATACCCAGCACACAGGCCCCTTCACATGGAGCCGGGCAGGCAAACCCCGTAAATTCAGGGAAGTTGTTCATTTCGTGTTCTTTCTTTAAAGCTTCTTTCCACTGACCTCTGTAGACGAGATCGTTCCATTCAGGAATTAAATGATAAACCGGACAACCGGTGGTCATGCCTTTAACTTCCATCCCTGAATGACAAGTAGGTACGCCACAATCCATGCAGCGTGCCCCTTGTTTTTGTGCTTCCTCGTCTGACATGGGTAAAGTATAATCTTCCCAATCTTTCGTTCTAGTTGCCGGATCACGCTCAGGTATCGACTGACGCTCATATTCCATGAATCCAGTAGACTTTCCCATCAGATCTCCCCCTCTGTTGTTATTTTACTGTTTCTACTGGCTTATTACTTTCTTCAAATGCTGTCATTTCAGCATCAAATTTCTCCATGCCTTCTTCTCTTAAACTCTGGATACGTTCCTGCATAGCAAGATAATCCGCCGGTATGACACGCACAAACTTGGAAACGAAGGCATCCCAATTATTCAGAATCCGCTGGGCATTTGTGCTATTGGTATAAGTCATATGCTTCTCGATCATTTCATAGAGTTCTTGAATTTCCTTAGAGTCCGTCAGTTTTTGAGTATGAACGAGTTCATGGTTGCATTTTGTCTCAAAAACTTCTTCGGTTTCGTCCAGCACGTAAGCGACTCCGCCAGACATTCCGGCGGCGAAGTTGCGGCCCGTTCCCCCAAGAACGACCACTTTCCCACCTGTCATGTACTCACATGCATGGTCTCCTACTCCTTCAACGACTACTTCTGCTCCACTATTACGCACGCAGAAACGCTCACCTGCAAGTCCATTTATATAGGCTTCTCCACCAGAAGCTCCATAGAATGAAACGTTCCCGATAATCGTGTTTTCTTCTGGAACGAAAGTAGATCTAGGAGATGGATGTACAATGATTTTACCTCCGGACAATCCTTTTCCGACGTAATCATTGGCGTCCCCGACGAGTCTAAGCGTCATTCCTTTCGGGATAAAAGCGCCGAAGCTCTGGCCTGCTGAGCCCTTAAAGGTCAGACGGATGGTGTCTTCTGGAAGACCTTCCGCTCCATATTTGCGAGTGATTTCACTTCCCAATATGGTTCCGGTAACCCGGTGAATATTTCGAATGGAACCTGTTCCTTCAACAGGCTCACCTGTTTCAATCGCTTTTTTACAAAGTGGAATCAGTTCTTCCACGTCGAGTGTTTTCTCAAGACCGTGGTCCTGTTTTCTAATCGCATAGCGTCCATAGTTATCAGGTACAACAGGCTGATAAAGAAGGGCTGATAAGTCGACACCTTTAGCTTTCCAGTGGTCAATTGCTTCGTTCGCCTGCAGCACATCGGTACGACCGATCATTTCATTAATCGTACGGAAACCAAGCTCCGCCATTAATTCTCTTGCTTCTTGCGCGATAAAACGCATGAAATTCTCCAGGTGATCCGCTTCACCAGTGAATTTCTTCCGGAGCTCAGGATCCTGTGTCGCTACTCCTACTGGACAAGTGTTCAGATGGCATACACGCATCATGACACAGCCTAATACAACAAGCGGGGCTGTAGAGAATCCATATTCTTCAGCTCCAAGCAAGGTTGCCACGACTACATCGCGCCCTGTCATCATTTTTCCGTCCGTTTCCACGACAATCCGGTCACGAAGACGGTCGAGTACAAGGGTCTGGTGCGTTTCAGCAAGACCGATTTCCCACGGGAGACCCGTATGCTTAATACTGGTCCTTGGAGCCGCTCCCGTTCCCCCGTCATAGCCGCTGATTAAGACTAGATCTGCTCGTCCTTTAGCTACACCGGCTGCGATCGTACCAACTCCGACGGCTGATACTAGTTTCACACTTACGCGTGCTCTAGGATTCGCATTCTTTAAATTGTAGATCAATTCTGCAAGGTCTTCGATTGAATAAATATCATGGTGCGGCGGAGGTGAGATCAACTCAACACCAGGTGTAGATCCGCGTACTTCTGCAATCCACGGATACACTTTTTTACCAGGAAGGTGTCCGCCTTCTCCGGGTTTTGCACCTTGAGCTATTTTTATTTGAATTTCATCTGCGTTGACTAAATAGTGACTCGTTACCCCGAAGCGTCCGGAAGCTACCTGCTTAATGGAGCTTCGGCGGGTATCGCCGTTGTCATCAGGAGTAAAACGATCCGGATCTTCTCCGCCCTCTCCCGTGTTACTGCTTCCGCCGACACGGTTCATAGCAATCGCTAACGCCTCATGCGCCTCCTGGCTGATCGAACCATAAGACATGGCACCTGTTTTAAAACGGCTGCAAATATCTTCGACCGATTCAACTTCTTCAATTGGCACCGAAGGACGACTCTTAAAGGACAACAAGCCGCGCAGCGACTGCAGATTATTATTCTCATCTGTCAGCATGTTGGAATATTGCTTGAAAAGATCATAGTCATTGCTTCGGCATGCGTGCTGAAGTGTAGCAATCGTTTGCGGGTTATACTGATGATCCTCTCCGTTCTCACGGTACTGGAATTCATCTCCCGCTTCTAACTTACGGTTGCCTCCACGGTTTTCTGTATAAGCTTTCTCATGTCTCATTAATACTTCTTTTTCAATAATATCCAGTCCAATTCCGCCAAGACGGGACGCTGTACGCGTAAAGTATTTATCAACGACATCCTTCTGGATACCGACGGCTTCGAAAATTTGGGCACCGCGGTAACTTTGAATCGTGGATATGCCCATTTTCGAAAGCACTTTAATAATTCCGTCTGTTGCGGATTTAACGTATGTGTGTACCGCAGCTTCATAGGAGTCTACCTGTATATCACCGCGGTCTACAAGGTCGCGGATCGTGTCATAGGCCAAATAAGGATTGATCCCTTCAGCTCCATAGCCTAATAAAGCGGCATGGTGGTGAACTTCTCTAGGTTCTCCGGATTCGATCAACAGACTGACTTTCGTCCTCGTTCCTTGACGGATTAAGTGATGGTGAAGACCGGACACAGCTAAAAGAGCAGGTATAGCGGCTTCCCCTTCATTAACGCCCCTGTCAGACAGGATGAGAAGAGTCGTCCCTTCTTCTACAGCTTGATCAGCCTCTTCAAACAAACGATCCAGGGCCTGCTCCATCTTGTTTTCTTTTGCTTCAAATAAGATGGATAAAGTGCGGGCTTCAAATCCTTTTAATGACTGCTGACGCAGCTGTTCCAGTTGACGGTTCGTTAACACGGGAGTTTCCAGCCTGATCTGGCGGCAGCTGTCCGGTTTCGGCTCTACTAAATTCCCTTCAGCTCCGATCGTGGTTTCTACCATTGTAATTAATTTTTCACGAATGGCGTCAATCGGCGGGTTCGTCACCTGTGCAAACAACTGTTTAAAATAGCTGTATAAAAGCTGTGGTTTTTTAGATAGAACAGCAAGCGGTGAGTCATATCCCATAGAACCTACAGGATCCTTCTGACTGGATACTAAAGGAACAATAATTTTATTTAGTTCTTCTGTTGTATATCCAAAAGCGAGCTGCTGATCGATCAATGGGTTTACTGGACGGTGTTCTTCCGTTGGTTCCGGTAAATCTTCCAAATCATACTTATGGTTGTCAATCCATTCCTGATAAGGATGTTCTCTAGCAGTTTGGAGTTTGATTTCTTCATCCGGAATAATTTTGCCTTCTTCTAAGTCCACGAGAAGCATCTTCCCTGGGTGGAGACGATCTTTATACAAAATATCGTCCGCAAAGATATCCAGAGCCCCTACCTCTGAACCAAGCACAATCATTCCGTCTTTTGTGACGTAGTACCTTGCCGGTCTTAAACCATTCCGGTCCAAACAAGCACCAATTTGCTTTCCATTGGTGTAAGCAAGGGCTGCAGGGCCGTCCCATGGCTCCATTAACGTACTATGGTATTCATAAAAGCTCTTTTTATCTTCATGGATGGTATCGTCATTTGCCCATGGCTCAGGAACCATCATCATGGCTGTATGAGCAAGGGAGCGTCCTGATAAATAAAGAAATTCAAAAGCATTATCAAACATAGAAGAGTCACTGCCCTCTGAGTCAATGATCGGCAGAATCTTCTGGAGGTCCTCTTCACTGAAATACTCAGAACTGCAAAGCTTCTGACGTGCTCTCATCCAGTTAACGTTACCTCTTAATGTATTAAATTCCCCGTTGTGAATCGTAAATCGGTTCGGGTGTGAACGTTTCCAACTCGGGAATGTATTCGTACTAAAACGGGAATGGACTAAAGCCAGAGCCGTTTTAAAGTCGGGGTGGTTTAAATCTATATAGAAGGAATCCAACTGTTCTGGAATCAGCATCCCTTTATAAACAATCGTATTGGAAGACAGACTGCTCATATAGAAATCGTCGTAGCCTTCTTTACCAGCTATCTCAATTTCCGCACGCTTTCTAATAATGTACAAGCGGCGCTCCAGGTCCATTTGCGTCTTGATATTTTCTGAAGGCGCAACAAACCCCTGGCGGATGAATGGTTTCGTCTTCTTAGCATCGTCCCCCACAAATGAATCATTGATTGGTACAGTACGCCAGCCTAAGAAGGTTTGTCCTTCCTCTTCCACAATTCTTTCGAAGATGCGCTTGCATTCCATTCGAGTATCGTGATCTTCTGGAAGGAAGAACATCCCAATTCCATACTCTCCCGGTTCCGGTAGTTCAATATCTTCTTTCTCACACTGTTTTTTAAAGAAGTAATGAGGGATCTGGGTTAGAATTCCAGCTCCATCACCAGTACTGATATCAGCGGATTGTCCTCCGCGGTGTTCCAGGTTACAAAGTATAGTAATCGCATTTTCAACAATGCTGTGACTTTTCGTTCCATCAATATTCGCAATCATGCCTATGCCACAAGCTTCATGTTCATTCTCAGGATGATAAAGGCCCTGCGGTACAGGGTAGCCGTTTTTTTGCATATTCATTCCCCCTAGCGGACTTATTCTTGTAGGTCAAAAGTAGAAATTAAAAAATTCTGTCTTTTTAGTTTCTTACAAGTATATCATGAAAAATTAGATGATTCACGCTTTCGTGACAGTATTTGCGTATATTTTCACAAAAATGAAACCTTTTAAAATATGCTTGAACACATTCATTTAGATAGTGTAAGCGCAATCATAAACCTTTGTATTTCTTGAAAAATTTTCTTAATTTTTTTACGATCATCACCCTTTTTATTGCCTTATTGAACAAGAATTTTGTATATATACACCTCTCACCGGATGAATATACACTTTAAAAAATAAAGGAGTTTCACGATGTTTTTTCGAAAGCAGTAAAAAGAGAAAGGAGACGTTACAATGAGCCAGCTGAGAATCAGAGACTTTGGAATTGATATAGGAACACTAAGTACGGGAAGACGTAACGCCATCACGGATGTAGAAGGAGTCCGGGTAGGACATTGCACATTAAGTGAAAGAAGTACTCAAACAGGAGTTACAGCCATCCTGCCGCATGAGGGGAATATTTTTAAAGAAAAATTAATAGCATCCAACCACATTATCAACGGGTTCGGAAAAACGATGGGAACGGTTCAAATGAATGAATTGGGGACCCTGGAAACTCCGATTCTTCTGACTAATACATTGGGTATCGGGACGGCTTCAGAGGCATTGATTGAATACATGCTCGAACGAACCCCCGAGATTGGGCGATCGACGGGCAGTGTGAATCCTGTGGTGGGAGAATGCAATGACATGATCTTAAATGATATTAGAGACCTATCCATAGAAAAGGAGCATGTGGTCCAGGCACTGGAAGATGCATCCTCCGAATTTCCAGAAGGAAGCGTGGGAGCAGGAAGAGGCATGGTTTGTTATTCGTTAAAAGGAGGTGTGGGTTCTTCTTCCCGCCTGGTTGAACTCCATCACGGCACCTATACGATCGGGGTCCTCGTTCTCACTAATTTTGGACGTATGGGTGATCTGCTAGTGAATGGCAGGCCTGTAGGGGAACAGTTGAGCCGGCATGTCGAAGTTTCAAATGAGGCTGACAAAGGCTCGGTGATGGTGGTGGTGGCTACGGATCTTCCTGTTTCTGAAAGGCAATTAAATCGTATTATTAAACGTTCGGTCACCGGTCTCTCCCGCACAGGATCCCTGATTACGACTGGAAGCGGCGATGTCGTTATAGGTTTCTCGACCGCTGCTAAAATCCCATATAAAGCAGACACACCTCTCCTTTCTTTTCAGACCATTCACGAAGAGGACATAGATGAAGCCTTTCGTGCTGTAAGTGAAGCTACTGAGGAAGCCGTCCTGAACTCACTGATTACAGCAGATTCCGTCACAGGCAGGGACGGTAACAAGGCCCAGGCTCTTAGGTCCTTACTCGAAAAGTATCCAGTCACACTATTATAAAACCGTGCAGTACTAAACATAAGCTCCCATTACTTGAAGACTCAGTTTCGAGATAGTTGGGGTCCGTTGCAAACAATAGATGAGGGCGGCTACGGAAACAACTCGCTTTCCTGCGGGGAACTGGCAAGCCTCCTCAGTCGTTAACACTCCTTGTGGGGTCTCGTCTAGCTCCTTCTCCCGCGGGAGTCTCGTCGTTTCCTCCGCCACCCCAACGATATCTAGTGAACGGACCCTGCTATAGGAAACAGGAGCCATACTGCATCAGCCTCAAATGCTTCTATAACAGGGTTCATACACGTAAACAAACATTAAAACTCAAGGTGGATTATAGATGATCCTGGTTCATTGGAAGGTGTTTATTCAGAGAATTTCGAGCGCTCCATGATCGCAAAGGGGCGGAAGGGAACGGCGAAGACTCCTGTGGGATGAACATGATCGGTGAGATCCCGGAAGGCGTAGCCTGAGGAAGCTCACCACATGCCCACGGAAAGCGAGTCGTTCCCTGGAGCCCCCTTCTCCACTCCATATCTCGAAACCGAGTCTTACAGTAACCGGCCCTATTGTTTAATAAACTTCTTACGTACTATCAACATTAAATTTAACAAGACCAGCAAAAAAGACCAGTTCCTATGGCGGACTGGTCTTTTTTGTTTATGCAGCTTTGTGGTTGCGATCATCACGACGACGGTGATAAATCACATTAATTTCAGCACCCACCATTAAGATAATACCGGTTAAGAAGAACCACAGCATTAAAATAATGATACCTCCGAGACTTCCATACGTAGCTGAATAGTTGGCAAAATTACTAACATAGAAAGAAAACGCAAGAGAGATGATCTGCCATAAAGCAGCCGTAATAATGGCTCCAGGAAGAATATGCTTAAATGGTATGTTTTTGTTCGGGGCGAAATGATATAAAGCCATTAAAATTGCTCCAATAACTAATACACTAATCACCCATCTCAATAATTGAAAGATAATAACCGTCTGGCTTGGCAGGTTAAATGTATTATTCATAAAGTTGATTAACACATCGCCAAAAACAGGAAGAACGAGCGCCACTACAATGGCTAAAATCATACCAAGCGTTAATACGATGGATAACAACCTTACTTTAATAAAAGAACGAGTTTCTTCTACATTGTAAGCCTGGTTAGCCGACTGGATAAACGCATTTACTCCATTGGAAGCCGACCACAACGTACCGAGAATACCAACCGTTAAGAGCCCGCCTTTAGGCTGCTCGACAATACTGATAATATTTTCACGAAATACTTCTGCCGTGTCACTAGGAATAACCTTACCAAGAGCATTAATGGCGGTTTCTGCTTCTATGTTCATATAAGGAAGAATCGAGAGCAGTAAAATAATCATAGGAACTATAGCGAGTAAGTAATAGTAGGCCTGGGCAGCACCCAATATCGGAATATTATCTTTTTGAAACTCATGGACGAGCTCTTTTACGTAACTGACTAACTTTTTCATAAAAAAATAATCCTCCTGTCTAACCATCCTTTTAGTATCCTTTCCCCTTTCTGGAAGATTATTAACCTTATAAATTCAGGGTAAGGGTAAAAATGGAAGATTAGAAGAAGGATTTACTCTTTCCTTTTGGAAGAAGACAGAATTCCCATCGCTTCTCGGTATTTAGCTACGGTTCGCCTGGAAATCATAATCTCGCTGTCGTTTTTAAGTTGATCTGCCAATTTCTGATCAGACACCGGCCGTTTTTTATCTTCTTCATCAATAAGACCTTTTATAAGTGATTTAACGTGACTTGCCGATACCGTATCTTCTTGATCTTTGCTAAGCGCAGAACTAAAGAAAAATTTAAGCTCGTACACGCCTAGTGGTGTTTGAATCGCTTTATTAGCTACGGCACGGCTCACGGTTGACTCGTGCATGTTAATTTTCTCTGCGACTTCCTTAAGTGTCATGGGCCTTAGAGATCCGCCCTCTAAAAAAGTGGTCTGTTTTTCAATGATGACTTCGGCCACTTTCAGGATGGTTTCCTTTCTTTGCTCCAAACTTCTGATCAGCCAGGATGCTTGTTTATAACAATTATCTACATAAGGTTGAGCCTGGGGGGAGCCAACAGATAAATCCGCAATGGAAGGATCCATTCTGACCGAAGAGGCAATTGATGGGATGTAGGTCAGTTTAAACGCCCCCTGCTCTTTCTTTACCATTAAATCCGGAGTTAAATAGGAGGTTGTCTCTCCATAAATTCCGGTTAATGGATGGGGCTGCAGCGTTTTTAATACAGCAAAAACACTCTGGATCCGGCCGGTAGAAACACCGGCTTGTTTCGCGACCTTGCTCCACCGCCTCTCAGCCAGGTCGTTCAGATAATTGGAAACGACGTCATACATCCACTGGTCTTCCGGGTAATTCTTGTTTAATTGGTAGAGGAGATATTCCTGCATCGTAAAGCATCCTAAACCACAGGGTTCTAACTCCTTGATAAGCTGAAGAGCCTGCCCTATTTTCTCCTTCGAAAAGGATAGATGGCCTGCAATTTCTTCAATTGATATTCGAAGATAGCCCTGTTCATCTAAATTGAGCAGTAAGAAACGGCTGATTTCTTTTAAATTTTCTTCTATCTCCAGCCAGTTAACTTGATCTACCAGTTTTTCTCTCCACCCTTTTTCGTAGGCAGCAAAGTATTCCACCGGATTAGAAGGCATCGTTTTATTGATTTTACCACCTGTGCTGTTAGGGGCTGCCGGTACTTCATCTATAGTAAGAACGGGGTTTTCTAAAGCCTGCTCCTCTAAATATTCCCACAAATCGGTGGTAGAGTACTGCAGTAAGGAAATGGCTTGACGTATCTCGGGGGTCATTACTAATCCAACGGTCTGAGTCTGGGTCAAATTAAGGTTCACACCAATATCCTCCTCGATATGATAACGCTTTCAAGTTTATAAGTCTTTCTTTTTATATTGCAGGAAATTACAAGAATTTTCAAGAAGGGACAAGACAAATAAAGATCGATAGTCTGTAAAATGCCAGTTTGATTATTTAATAAACACTTGCGATTGTGTAAGGATCGGTTTCGGCCATGCACGAATGCAGGGTCGTTCTGCATTACCACAGGACATGGTATTACTAGTTGAATTTCCATCTCTCAGAGCTTTCCCCTTCTTTAGTAACATCAGCAACGACGGTTTACATAGCCAAATAAAAAAGCCGGTACATGGGTACCGGCCAAAAAATAATTCTTTACAAATGTTCCACGTGAAACAATTCCTTAAAGTACGTGAGAAGCTAACGTTTTCTGTACATCTTCAATCGGGCTGTTCTTTTTGAAAAGCTTCCCGATCGGTTCACTGGATCCTGAAATCCAGATTTTCAATTCAGAATCTAAGTCAAAACTTCCAGCCGTTTCTACGCTGAAGTGCGTAATACTTTTATAAGGGATGGAGTGGTATTCTACTTTCTTTCCTGTCATCCCCTGTTTATCTACGAGCAGTAAGCGTCTATCGGTAAAAACAAATAAGTCCCGAAGTACTTTAAAGCCGCTTTCAATTTCTTCATAGTCTACTAAAATATCATCCAGCTGTTCTTCCAGCTTTTCAATATTCGCTTCACTCGCATTTCCCATTAATTCATCGAAAAAACCCACTGTTTACTCTCCTCTCTTACTGCATAAATCTCAGCAGAATACATTCGCTGGGATTTAATTCAATAGAAAGATTTCCTTTCTTTGAACTGAAGATGCGCTTTTTATTTTGCAGAGCCTGCCATTTTCCTTTGCGGATCGGAATATGGGCGGTTCGCTTCTCTGTAATATTCCGGTTAAATAGATAGACCATATGTTCATCATGCGCCTCATGCCCAAAGGCATCTACTCCATTGTCAATCCATCTTTCAAAGCCGAATAGATCTTCATGCAGATCATGCGGTTTCCAGTGACCGGTCCGCAGTACAGGGTGTTCTTTGCGCCATTTTCCAATTTGTTTATACCATTTCAGCAAATCCTGCTCCTCGTTGCCCCATGGATAGGGCTTACGGTTGTCCGGGTCAGCTCCCCCGTCAACTCCAGCTTCATCTCCGTAATAGAGGGAAGGAATTCCGGGAAATGAATACAGCCATAAGCTCAGGCCTTTTACCTGCGCCCGGTTAATGTTTACCCGGTGCTCCTCATCCATATAGCCCGGCAGGTAGTCGTGCAGCATCGTGATAATCCGCTCCACATCATGACTCGAGAGCATGTTCATTAACGCGTAAAAATATTGCTGTGGATAGTGTTCATTGAGTGTGGTCAGCCGACGGTTCACAAAGAACGCATCTACATCGCCTTTCATAAAGTCGAGCATAATTCTTCGAAGTGGGTAGTTCATCACCGAGTCAAGTACGCCACCAAGAAAATAATCTCTGCGGTTTCCATACGAACTTTTATTCGAAGCGTCTTCCCATACTTCTCCTAGAAGAACGCTTGATTTGTCCTCTTTTTTCAATTGCTGGTAAAGCTTCTTAATCAGATCGTCCGTCAGCTCATCGGCGACGTCCAGACGCCAGTGCTTTACCCCTGACCTTTGCCACGACTGGATGACACTGTTTTCATCATCGACTAAAAAGCTTTGGTAGTCTTCATTTTCTTTATTAAGCGTTGGAAGTGTTCCTACTCCCCACCAGGCGTCATAGTCATCTGGATAGTGATGGAACGTGTACCAGGTATAATACGGAGATTCCTTCGATTGATAGGCTCCTAAAGAGTCATATTGATTTTCCCTATTAAAATAAATACTGTTACTGCCTGTATGGCTGAAAACACCGTCGAGCATGATTTCGATGCCACGGTCAGCGGCTTCCTTAATTAACTGCTCAAATTCCTCTTTGGTTCCGAGCAGGCGATCAATTTTATGATAATCACCGGTGTCATACCGGTGGTTACTTTCAGCTTCAAAGATCGGATTTAAATAGATAACGGTAACTCCAAGAGAAGCAATATAGTCTAACTTTTCCTGAATTCCCTGCAAGTTGCCTCCGAAAAAGTCCCAGCGTACAACCTCTCCTCGTTCATTTCGAATATAGAAAGGATCATTTTCCCAATGAGCATGAATTAAGCTTGTTTTGGGAGCCTTTTTGGAATCTATTTCTCCTCCCGCAAAGAATCGGTCCGGGAAGATTTGATACATCGTGGCGTTTTTCCACCAGTCAGGTGTCTCGTACTCGGGATTGTAAACCGTGATCTGCCAGGAAGGCGGAACATGGTCATATATGGTTCCTTCTCCGCTTTCAAAGATATTCTCACGACCGTAAAACAAGGTATGATCCGTCAGTATAATTTCGAAAAAGTACCAGATTAACTGAGGTTCATCCGGCATCGTAATCGACGTTTCATACGAATCGAACTGATGCTCCTCGCTGTACAGATCCATCTTTTTCGTTTTTTCTGTATCGGTTTTATCAAGAATGTAATGAAGAATAACATGAGAGACCTCAAACCGATTATGAATATCAATGGATAATGATACCTTTGAACCTTTTGGTGCTGCACCAAAAGGTTCTCTATAGGTTAAGTCAAAACTATTATGATAAATGTCCCTGTGTTTCACTTAAACTCCCCCTAAGACCTCACTTTAACATTCGCGTGCGCTGAATCTGCCAAATATCAGTTGCATACTCCTGGATCGTCCGATCACTGGAGAACTTTCCGGATTTTGCAATGTTGATTAGACTCTTCTTGTTCCATTCCCGCTGATTCAGATAATCCCTGCTCACTTTTTGTTGAGTAAAGAGATAGCTGGCAAAATCTTTTAGTACAAAGAACTCATCGTTGTAGGTAAGCAGTGCGTCATAGATTTCCTGGAAGTCGGTTTCTCCCTTTGAAAAAGGACTATAGTGCACCAGCTGGTCTAAGGTGTGTCTTACTCTTGAGTCATTTTCATAAATTTCTCTAGAGGAATAGCTTCCATTACGGTAATACTCTAATACCTCTTCTGAACTCATTCCGAACGTATAGATGTTATCGTCTCCGACCAGATCATGGATTTCCACATTCGCTCCATCCATGGTTCCAACCGTTAACGCTCCGTTCATCATGAACTTCATGTTTCCTGTTCCGGAAGCTTCCTTACTGGCCGTTGAAATTTGTTCACTCACATTACTGGCTGGAATGACGCGCTCAGCAATCGATACGGAATAGTTAGGTAAAAAGACTACTTTAATTTTATCTTTCACGTCACGGTCATTGTTGACGACATGCGCGATTCGATTAATCAGCTGAATCACCTTTTTAGCAAAATGGTAGCTCGAGGCTGCCTTAGCGCCAAAGAAAAAGGTTCTAGGTACAATATCCAAAGTAGGATCAGATTTAATCTCATTGTACAAATGCATAATGTGGAGTGCGTTCAGCAGCTGGCGTTTGTAGCCATGAAGCCTTTTAATGTGGACGTCAAATATCGAGGCGGGATCAACGGCGATCCCCTGAGTCTCTTGAACCCAGTCAACTAGTTTTTGTTTATTTTCCTGTTTAATATCATGTAAACGATCTAAGAATGGGTGATCTTCCTGTTTATTCAACAGATCTTCTAATCGTTTAGGCTGCTCCATCCAGCTGTCGCCAATGGCTTCCGTGATGGCAGAACTCAAAGGTTTATTGGCGTGCATCAGCCATCTTCTGTGAGTGATGCCGTTCGTCTTATTATTGAAGCGTTCAGGAAAGGTGTCATAAAACCGCTTCATTTCCCGTTTCTTTAAAATTTCTGTGTGGAGTTTCGCTACTCCGTTGACACTATGACTGCCCACGATAGATAAATGAGCCATTTTCACCTGACCGTCAGCCACGATGGCAAGATCAGCAATCCTGTCAAAATCTCCAGGGTACGTACGCCATAGATCCTGGCAGAAACGCTCATTAATCTCATCAATAATCATAAAGATGCGGGGAAGGAGAGAGCGGACCATATCTACTGGCCATGCCTCCAGGGCTTCACTGAGTGTTGTATGGTTCGTATAAGAAACTGATGATTGCGTAAGATCCCAGGCTTCTTCCCATCCTAAACCTTTTTCATCCATTAAGATGCGCATTAATTCAGGAATAACAAGGGCAGGGTGTGTATCGTTGATATGAAGAGCAGCTTTATCAGGGAAAGATGTCCAAGGCAGATCCAGACGTTCAAACGAGCGTATGACAGACTGAACCCCTGCAGAGACCAGGAAGTATTCCTGCTTCAGTCGCAGTCTCTTTCCTTCATCCGTCGAATCGTCCGGGTACAGGAAGGAAGAAATAGACTCAAGCTCCCGTTTATAGTCTAAAAAGGAAGCAGAATTATTTTCGATTTCGGCTTTTCTTAACGTGTTCTCTACGATTGGCTCGGCCGACCATAGTCGCAGCGTATTGACTGTATCATTGTTATAGCCTGCGATCGGAACATCATAAGGTACCGCCTGAACCTGTTCATAATTTTTATATTCAAAGTGAAGAGGACCCGATTCATTTTTTACCGCTTCCACGTTACCGCCAAACCGGACTTCCACCGCTTCTTCAGGGCGACGGACTTCCCATATAAAATCCTGGGACAGCCAGTGATCTGGAAGTTCAACCTGCTGGCCGTCAATAATATGCTGCTCGAACATTCCATATCTGTACCGGATCCCATATCCATGACCAGCTAATTCCAGGGAGGCCAGTGAATCTAAGAAGCAAGCTGCCAACCGGCCTAATCCGCCATTTCCAAGCCCCGCATCATGTTCCTTCTCCTCAAGACTGGTCAAATTCAGGCCTAAGTCGTCGAGCCCTTCTTCTACGAGAGATAACATCTTCAGATTAAGTAAATTATTTCCGAGCAGACGCCCCATTAAAAACTCCATGGAAAAGTAATAGACCTGCTTATTCTTATTGGTCCTGTAATCCTGATTCGTTTTAACCCAATTTCTGCTGATTCTTTCCTGAACTAATGCTCCTAAGGCTTTGTAAGCATCGCGCTCTGTGGCTTCTTCTGCTTTTTTCCCAAGTTTTGTCTCAAGCTTAGCTTTAAACGCTTCCTTAAACTCTTCTTTATCGCTGAACATTAAAGTCACCTTATCGTCTCCTCTCATCCCGCCTGCTACTGGATCATAGCTTTATACAAATCCATGTACTCATTAGCAGAGGTCTCCCATGTGAACTTGCTCTTGCTAATATTATTGACTAATTTCTCCCAAGCAACAGGATCATGATAGATTTCGATGGCTCTTCTGATCGTATAGAGCATGTCGTGGGCATTGTAATTCTCAAAGGTAAAGCCGTTCCCTTCTCCCGTACCCTCTACAAAAGGATGTACCGTATCCGCTAAACCGCCTGTCTCCCGGACAATAGGGGCAGTCAGATAACGTAATGCAATTAATTGCCCGATACCGCACGGCTCAAATCTCGACGGCATTAAGAACATGTCGCTTGCCGCATAAATCTGACGGGAAAGAGGTTCCGAAAATGTAATGTTGGCAGACATTTTGTTAGGGTGCCGGTCCTGCGCCCATTGAAACATCTCCTCATATTCATGTTCTCCTGTACCCAGTAATACGATTTGTACATCCTCTTCGGACAGTAGATCGTCAATCACGTGACCGATGAGATCGAATCCTTTTTGTTCAACCAATCTGGAAACGATGCCAATCATAGGTACCTCCTGCCTGATTGGTAAACCTAACTGCTCCTGAAGCCATAACTTGTTCTGATTTTTTTGAATCAGTGAACTGCGAAAAGGAAAAGCAAGAGCTTCGTCATTCATAGGATTATAATTTTCTTCATTAATTCCATTGACTATACCGACTAATTCATTGGAACGCTTTCTTAATACTCCGTCTAGGTTTTCCCCGAAATAGGGCGTTTGAATCTCTTTTGCATAAGTTTCACTAACGGTTGTAATAAAATCTGCGAAATTCAGGGCACCTTTCATAAAATTGACGTCACCGTAAAATTCGAACGTGTCTTCTGTCATCATATTCTCATCATAATCCATTAAGTCATGGGCAACTGAACGGGCAAAAACCCCCTGGTATTTCAGATTATGGATGGTAAAGACCGTTTTCATTCCCTGAAACTTTTCCACATCCTTATAGTGGGTATGTAACAAGGCAGGAATCAGCCCGCTTTGCCAGTCGTGGCAGTGCAGAACGTCAGGACGCCAGTCCAGCGCGTTTACCATTTCCATGATCGCGCGATTGAAAAAGACAAATCGTTCGGCCTCGTCATCATATCCATACAAGTTCGAACGTTTAAAATAGTATTCATTATCAATAAAATATACAGGTACACCTTCGTATTCTATATATTCAACGCCTGCATATTGGTTCCGCCAGCCCATTTGAACATTTAATTCATCCAAATGAGTCAGCTGCATTTTCCAATGGTCATCCATATTCTCATACTTCGGCAGCACAACTCTTACATCTGTCCCTTGTTCTCTCAAGGATTGAGGCAGAGATCCTAATACATCCGCCAGTCCCCCTGTTTTTATAAATGGTGTGCATTCAGACCCAATCATCAATATGTTCATTGTGGTTCACTCCTTTATGTGTTCACTACCTCACTTATTATGACCGATAAACTTGCAATGATGATGAAAAAGGGCTGTCAGAATGAATTGGTTCAGACAGCCCTTTTTATAAAATTTTACATGGTTTTTCGTTTAGGTAAAACAAATGGTTTTTCAGGGGCACCAATTAGTGTGCGGCTCTCGGAAATGCTGCAATCTTTATCCAGAATGACGTTTTCCAGGACTGCATTACTTTCAATTTCACAACGCTGCATAATGATCGAGTTTTTAATGACGGCACCTTCGCCCACCTTAACGCCACGGAACAGAATACTATCTTCCACATGGCCTTCTATAATACAACCATTGGCTACTAAAGTATTATTAACATTAGAAGAAGCAGCATACTTAGCAGGTGCTTCATTCTTAACCTTCGTTAAGACAGGGGCTTCATCTCTAAATAATTCGTCACGCTTTTCTACGTCAAGCAGCTTCGTGCTGGCTCTGTAATAGCTTTCCACAGAATTTACCAGAGCATGAACACCCTCGTATTCATAAGCATGAACATGAAGATCTGGAATCTTGGCTTTAATGCCATCCAGGAAGAAGTGCGAGCACCCATGGGCAATACACTCTTCCACCAATTCATACAAATAATCTTTTTTAATAAGATACATATCCATATAAACATTTTTATTCCCATGATCATTGTTAATGGAAGTTACCCGGCCTTCTTCATCCACATCCAGTTTATGGGCCATTTGATGCTCGGGATAAAGCTCATCCACTTTTTTATAAATAACGGTAACATCAGCGTTTACATCTTTATGCTCTTTAAGCACATCCTGGAAATTGATGTTGCAAATGTGCTGGGAACCCGAGACTAGAATATAGTCAGCAAGTGTACGCCTTAGGAAATCTATATTGTTATGAAAATGCTGCAGATCTCCCCTGGAAATATCAGTTGGATCATTCCAGTCCGGCGGAAGGATGAAAAGACCTCCCCGCTTACGGTCCAGATCCCAGGCTTTGCCCTGTTCAAGGTGGTCCATCAGTGATCTGTATTTGCGACGGGCGAATACAGCGACTGATTCAATGCGCGAATTCGTCATATTGGAAATCGTAAAATCAATCATTCGGTAACGTCCGGCAAATGGAACCGCAGCCCCGCACCGGAAGTAAGTTAGTTCATCCAATAAATCCTGTTCATGATCCAAGTTTATAATTCCTGCTATTTGATCCATAGAATCCTCCTCTTAACTATTAGCTGCATAGCTTGATGCCAAGACGCTGCCTTCTTCTGCTACAAGTGTAATCTCACTGTCCGGGGCAGGGTCGCCAATCACTGCTCCATCCTCAATAACGCTTCCTTTTGCTATGATAGCGCGATTAATTTTCACATTTTTACCTATCTTCACATTAGGCATGACTACGGAATCCTTAACAACGGAGGATTCGCCCACATGTACCCCATAAAAGATAACCGAAGTATCAATCGTTCCATAAATGCGGCAGCCTTCATTAATCAATGCATTCCGGACTGTGGCAGAAGGCGCAATATATTGGGGAGGCTGATTTGGATTTTTGGAATAGATTCTCCATGTATGATCATTCAAGTTAAGTCCTGGTTTAGGCTGAAGCAAATCCATATTGGCTTCCCACAAACTGTCAACTGTACCAACATCCTTCCAGTAACCGTCAAAGGTATAAGCCATTAACTTCTTCTCATCTTTAAGAAAAGCCGGTATAATATCTTTTCCGAAGTCATGAGAAGAACCTTCTTTATCCGCATCGTCGATCAAGTACTGCTTCAACACGTCCCAGCGGAAAATGTACACGCCCATAGAGGCGAGGTTACTCTTCGGAAATTCAGGTTTTTCATCAAATTCATCAATTCGGCCATTTTCTTCTGTGTTCATAATGCCGAAGCGGCTGGCATCTTCCCACGGCACTTCCAGGACGGAAATGGTGGCGTCAGCACCGGAAGATTTGTGATACTCGAGCATATCGCTGTAATCCATTTTATAAATGTGGTCACCGGAAAGAATGAGCACATGCTCCGGATCGTATTGATTCAGGAATTCCAGGTTCCTGTAAATGGCGTTGGCTGTTCCTTCATACCAGCCTCCGCCTTCTGCCTGCATAAACGGAGGAAGAACGGATACTCCGCCAAATTTTCTGTCTAGATCCCAGGGGGCTCCGATACCGATATAGTCATTTAAAATCAGGGGTTCATATTGAGTAAGCACCCCGACTGTATCAATCCCTGAATTGGTACAGTTACTTAAAGGAAAATCGATGATTCTGTATTTCCCACCAAAATACACCGCAGGCTTGGCAATCTTTTTGGTAAGTGATTTTAATCTTGTTCCTTGTCCTCCAGCTAACAGCATAGCTACACATTCTTTATTTTTCATGATTTTCCTCCTTGGATACTGAAGTTCTCTTCAAGAAGCTCACACCGAGCGGTGGAATGGTCATGGTGATATGCTGATCCTGGCCTTGCCAGGGTTCAGGAATTGTTCCGAGCGGCCCTCCATTGACCTGCCCTGAACCTCCGAAGCGTTCCGCATCACTCGAGAAGATTTCTTTGTATGAGCCATGTTTCGGTACTCCTACTTTGTAATCGTGATAAACCTGAGGAGTGAAATTGCATACCACGATTAATTGATCGTTTGATGTACGGCTGTTCCTTGCGAATGATACAATGCTTTGATCGTAATTCTGGGCATCAATCCATGAAAACCCTTCTTCTTTGTGATCAAGTTCCCATAAAGGAGCCGAGTCCAGATAGAGTTGGTGAAGCTCTTTCATGTAATTCTTGGTGGCAGCATGGGAGTCATACTCCAGGAGCTCCCAATCAAGATCTTCAAGGTCTTTCCATTCATCGAACTGACCAAACTCACCTCCCATGAATAATAACTTCTTACCAGGGTGGGCATACATGTACCCTAAAAAGGCTCTTAAGTTTGCGAATTTCTGCCAATAGTCGCCCGGCATCTTATTTAGTAACGATTTCTTTCCATGGACAACTTCATCATGGGAAATCGGAAGTACGAAGTTTTCTGAGAAAGCATAGAACAATGAGAATGTAATGAGATTATGGTTGTACTTACGATGGATGGGATCCGTCTCCATGTATTTTAGCATGTCATTCATCCAGCCCATATTCCATTTATAGTTAAAGCCGAGTCCCCCGATATAAGTGGGAGAACTGACTAATGGCCATGAAGTCGACTCTTCTGCCATCATGAGTGTATCTGGAACTTCTTCAAATACAGCCTCATTCATCTTCTTAATGAAAGAAACCGCTTCGATATTTTCACGGCCTCCATATTCATTCAGCTCCCATTCCCCTTCGTTCTTGCCAAAGTCTAAATACAGCATGCTTGCTACAGCATCGACACGCAGACCATCCAGATGGTATTCCTTCAGCCAGTAAATCGCATTGGATATTAAGAAGCTGTGTACTTCACTTCTTCCAAAATCAAAGGTTAACGTACCCCACTGCGTCTTCTCCGCTTTGCTCGGGTTCTGATATTCATAGAGGGCTTCCCCGTCAAAACGTCTTAACCCGTGTTCGTCTTTACAAAAGTGGCCGGGTACCCAGTCCAGAATGACTCCGAGCCCATGCTGGTGACATTGATCGACGAAATATTTGAAGTCATCGGGTGATCCGTAGCGTGATGTCACACCAAAGTAACCAGTGGTCTGATAGCCCCAGGAACGGTCAAAAGGGTGTTCCATAATTGGAAGGAGTTCGATATGTGTATAGCCGAGATCCTTAACATAAGGAATAACCATATCTGCATATTCACGATAATTGTAGTAAACTTCAGGTTCAATATACTTCCATGAACCTAAATGAAGCTCATAGATGGATACAGGAGATTCATAGATATTTTGAGCTTTTCGTTCCTTCATCCATTCATCATCATTCCATGTATAGTTATCAAGAGGATAAACAACGGAAGCCGTATCGGGGCGCAATTCGCTGGAAAAAGCGTAAGGGTCAGCTTTTAAACGAAGATGTCCATGAGCCGTCAAAATTTCATATTTATAGATGGTGCCTTTTTCAAGGTTCGGAATAAAGGCCATCCATATCCCATTATCGTTCACTTTCTCCATAGGATTCTGTCTTCCGTCCCATTCATTAAATATACCTACCACACTTACTTGTACAGCATTGGGCGCCCAGACTGCAAAACGAATACCTTCTACTCCGTCCTGAACATCCGGGTGAGCCCCAAGAAGCCGGTAACTATACCGGAGATTTCCTTCATGAAATAAGTAGATATCGTGTTCTAACGTTGATTCATTGGCCACACCATCACTCCTCTATCGATTAGAAATATAGTTTGTTCGCTAAAGCAAGAATTCATGCTAATTTCCGCTATATTCTTATCATAAAATCCAAGATTAGCTTTTACAATTGAATTTAATAAAAATTTTCTGAAAAGTTTTGTCGAATTTTGCCTGCTTCCGTAAATATTGCTCGAATTGGAGCCAAATGCTACATAAGCCTTTACAGTAAGCGCTTACACCGAGTTACTCCTCCTATTCCACTATAACCCCACCTAAAAACCTTATTTTATAATTTACAATAATTGGATGACCTGAGGTGGAGGATATTACCAGGATCCTTTTATGGTAACATTATTGTAATAAAGATTATGGTAATAAATTGGTTTCACCAAAATTATTTAGTGGTAAAGACAAAGTAAACGAATGAAGAGGTGAGTGGTTATGTCATTAGCAGGGATCAGTTTACTGATTATCGCAATCTCCTTTGCTTTAATTGCCATATTTGTGGTGAAGACATTGAAAGCAGCATCCAGTACAATGTCGAGTGTCTCTACTACTCTTGAAAAAGTAGAGGGACAGATGCAGGGGATTACAACGGAATCAGAAAGCTTATTAAAGAAAACGAACAACATTGCAGCAGACTTTGAAAATAAGACCCAGTCATTGAACGGATTGGTAAGTTCCTTACAAAACGTCGGTTCAACAGTTGGGAATGTGAATCAATCCTTACAGGGAATGAGTGAAAGTGTCGCTCATGCATCCAATAAGAGAGATGACCAGGTGGCTCAAGCCATGCGATGGGGCGATGCAGCTCTCAATCTGTATATGAAATGGAAAAGAACTCAAAGAAAATAGGAAAGCGAGGCTTACACAATGGACTATTTAGGAATTGGCGTACTTATCATAGGGATAGCTTTTGCAATTGTCTCCATATTTTTAATTAAAGCATTGAATAATTTAGCCAATGTTCTTGGAGGAGTTCGCAAAACCGTCGATCAGCTTCCGGAACAATTGGACTCCGTTATGAAAGAAACATCGAATGTTCTTAATAACAGTAATGATACACTAGCAGATGTAAATGAGAAGATACGTGCCCTTAGCCCTCTTTTCTATATTGTCGGGGATATCGGGGAATCTTCCAGAAAGCTGACATCCTCACTCGTGGATATGACTCATTCCATGAAGGAAAGCACGCACGAGGGTGAACAGAAAATTAACGAAGAAGGCTGGCGCGGTATTTACGGCGCACTTGCTCTTACCTACTATTTAACACAAAAACGGAAAGAGTTAAAAACGGCTAGTACAGGAGGTCAATCATGAGTAAAAGAGACTGGCTAACTGGTTTATCTGTAGGGGCCTTAAGTGGTATAAGTGCTCAATCACTTAAGAAAAGCCCCTCTGTTTATAAAATGAAGTTTGAACGCAAGAAAGACAATTTCGTAGAAACGGGCAAAGAGAAGTACAGAAACATACAGTCAGCGAGACAAGAGCTGCAAAGAAAAGCTAAAACTAATACAAAGGGGAAATCAAACATGGAAAATAATCAAACGACTCAAACTCAAAATCAACCTAAACGCGGAAGCGGCAGAAAACTTCCACTTGCAATTATTACAGGTGCCGTAATCGGTGGAGCTTTTATTCTAATTAAGGATCCTCAGGAAAGACAGCGTCTGAAAGAAGGTTCCCGCTCCACTAAAGATTCTGTAACCGGATTTGCTTCTGAAGTAAAAGAAGATCCATCAGGTAAAAAAGATGACATTATGACTCGCGTAAAACGTGTCGTAAACATTACAAACGAAGCGATTTCAACGATTCAAGAAGTGTTCAACAATCAGGGTAAAGAGATTTCCGATAAAGTACAGGACATTAAAGAAGAATCCGAAGAAATCATCTCAACAGCGAAAGACGCTGGAGAGGATCTGCAGGAAGCAGGCACCAAGGCTAAAGAAGCAAAAGACGAATTAACTGAATCTGAAGAAGAAGCAGCTGCTTCTTCTGAGAAGGAAGATAATGTAGTAAGTGTAAATAAAACTCGATAAACGGACTATAAAGACTCTACTAGTGAAATTCATTAGTAGAGTCTTTATTTATTTACAACTACATACATTTATCAGGATCTACTCAGCTCTGATCATTCTTACTAAAAGGCTTTGCTAAACTTTCGTGATGATTTTAAGGTAAAGCTCCCGTTACTTGAAGACTTGATTTCGAGACTTTTGTAAGAATTTGGTCCTGCGGGGGACGATTTCGCTTTTCGCAGGCATGTGCTGAGCTTCCTCGGGCTTAACAGCCCTGCGGGATCTCACCGATCATGTTCATCCCGCAGAAGTCTTCATCGTCCCCCTCCGGACCTGGCCAAATTAGAAACTCGAAACCATTTAAGACATCGACTGGTTAATGAGAAAAAAACATGTGATCACCAGGCTATTTTCATGTTATAACGATGTGAAATAGACTGTCATAAAAGCATTTAGAACCAATTAAAAAGGAGAACATTCTCTCTTATAAAAGCGTCCGTTATACTCACGTGGCTGGGTTGGTGGGGAAATGGGGAGACTCCCATGGGAGAAGGGACTAGGTGAGATCCCGCAGGGAGTGAAACGACCGAGGAAGCTCACCGTTCCCCCATAGGAAAGCGAGTTATTTCCCCACCAGCCCCTTTCTCATATCGTAACGGATCCAAATTATCTCGAAACTGAGTCTTCCACAATACGGCCCTATTGCGTAATAAGCTTCTTATGAAAGATCAACAGTAAACTTTAAAAAAGCCTACTAAAAAAAAGAGGGCGTGCGCCCTCTTTACATGTCATCTGGATCTCGATCCGGTAATCGATCCTTATCGATATATTCATTGTCAGACATACCAAATTCTGTGCTATGGTTTTTGAACTGAGCCAGCCGGCCGTTTCTTTTCTCGCCTTTGTTTTTGTTTTCTTTAAACTGATTATCCGGTTTTTTGTCCTTCTTACTCATTTGATGATCACCCTTTCAAAATAAATGCCTCTTCGGTTTAGGCTTTGAAATTCAGGGTCTTTTATACATGAGATTTGAAAGAAGGGCTATTCCGTAATAAAGTTCCTGTTCACTTCTTCCTGCGAACGATCTTCCATCCGCTCTAGATGTTTGCTGAACATGGCCATGACCAGCAAATGGACTTTGGCCTGCGTGTACTTATAGAAGAACCACGGAAGAGATGGCATGAAATCATGAATAGCCACAATGGCTTCGTGAGTCCCGGGGATCTGCCTGAACTCCATCCGCCCTCTCATATTCTTCTGGTTATCCGAGAGACCACCACCTGTAATGTAATAAAGCGCACGGTTCGATGTACTCCGCTCATGAGAGTAACTCATCTTCAGCAAGGACGATTCTGTAAAAGAAAAGCCGATGCGGCAATTTAAATTCTCATCTACGGTTGTGGTAATCCACGGATTCAATTTGTCTTCCAGCCATTTAACGTAATGCTGGGCCACCCAATTGGCATCTTTACCAACGGGAACAATAATTCGCTGAACGGAACGAACGTCATGCTGGATATCCAGGTTGGGTGTTTTTTTAGTGCTTTTTCCTTCACTTTGTCTTTCCTTTTCGAGCGCATCCCTTGCTGCTTCTTCAAATGTTATCGACCCCCGGCTGATTCCGGGAACTTCATTCTCTGGATGAGTCGTCATCGGATGCGTAAGACTTTCAATCAGCGGATAAGCGATTTCCTTAGGTGCACCGGCAACTAAGGTTAACCATAAGCGTGATAATCTCACCGTCATAAACGGAAGATCAAACAGCTTCGGGTTTCTCCCCATCACTTGAGCGGTTTTCAGCATCATGGACCGGTACGTCATGACTTCAGGACCGCCTACATCAATCGACCGGTCTTTTAATTCCTCTTTGTTCACACTTTGATCAAGTGCATTCAATACATCTGGTAAAGCGACAGGATGCGTTTCTGTCTTGGTCCATTTCGGCAGAAGCATAACCGGCAGTCTCTTCACCAATTTTCTCAAAATTGGAAATGAGGAACCTTTTGGACCTACGATAAGTCCTGCTCTGATTGTGGTCACCGGAACACCATAAGAACGCAGGATCTGGTCGACTTCCTGCCTGCTTTTTAAATGCCTCGATAAAGATTTAGAACTCTTCGGGATGATTCCACTTAAGTAAATGATCTGTTTAACCCCTTGCTTTTTAGCTGCCTGGGCAAAGTTATCCGCTAGAATAACGTCCATGTCCTGAAAAGATCCCTGAGTCAGCTTAGCTCCAGGCATCATGGAATGCACAAGGTACACGGCAATGTCCGCTCCCTCAAGCCCTTTCTCAGCATCTGCCATAGAGTAGAGGTCACAGGAACGCCATGTGACGTTTTCACTGTCCTCTTTATTATCGCCGCTCCTTGATAAAGCAATGACATCCGCGTGATCCGTCAGCTTATCCATTAAATTATTTCCTATATACCCACTCGCTCCCGTAAGAGCAACTACAGGTCTTTGATTAGGCAAAACGATCCTCTCCTTTTTAATTCCATATAAACTGAATTCCCTTTTTTTACCTGAAAGTAACTTTTGGATAGGCTGGTGTGGATACTCTTTCTTAGAGTTTCATTGAGGAGAGAATCAGTTTTGAGATCATTCGAATCCGTTATTAAAAAAGGGAGGAGTGAACTAAGGTAGCAACTCGCTTTCTTGAGGACATGCATCATGCAGGTCCGCAACTGAGCCTTACAGTATCGTGACCTTCTCTGTTAAAAGAACAAACAAATACACACAGGTGCTTGATTATTAACAGAGCAATTCATGTCGTAAACCCTTTATGGTTATACTCTTACAATAGCCTGTGGCAGCGATCGCAACGCAATAAGGAGCATTAGTTTTGACACATATGATGCGATGTCTTATTGTATTCAGGTAATATGTAGTATTTTAGTCAGGATTAAAACAGGCAACAGCCTGCTGGATAAAGGAGGTACCCCATGAAATCATTGTGGAACACATACGTGCAAACGTCTCTAATTAAAAAAATCACCGCCGCTCTTATTCTTGGTATTATAATCGGACTTATTTTTGGAGAGGAAGCTTCTGTTTTAGCTCCTTTTGGTGACCTACTGCTTCGTCTGCTTCGGTTTATCATTATTCCATTAATCTTACTGACCCTGATTGTCGGGGTAAACCAGACGAATATAGGCAACCTTGGACGAATGGGAGGAAAGGTATTTCTTTACTATTTAGGTACCTCTGCTTTTGCAATTATGGTCGGCGTGCTGGTCGCCAGTCTTTTCAACCCTGGTACAGGCACGACGCTCGATGGGAGCGAAAGTTTTGAAGTTCCTGAGAATCCAGGTGTTACGCAGGTTCTATTAAACATTGTACCGGATAATATATTTACAGCCTTCACAGAAATGAATTTGCTCGGGATTATTTTCACAGCGATTGTATTTGGAATTGCGATTTCTTATTTACGATCCACTCAAACCTATGGGAATTTAGGCGACCACCTCTATAAAGTAATAGAGGCCCTCAACGAAGCAACGCTTACCGTTATGAAAGGGATCCTGCAGTATGTACCTATCGGTATTCTTGCTATTATTGCCGAAGTCGTAGGGACTCAGGGAGTCAACACATTGGGGTCTTTAGGAAACTTTATTTTAGTTCTATATATAGCTCTGCTTGTTCAGCTCGCGCTATACACCGTTCTACTTTTTGTTACGAAAAGAAATCCTGGAGGCTTCTTTAAAGAAGCGCGCACCCCTATGCTTACGGCGTTTGTAACGCAAAGCAGTTCGGGTACGCTGCCTGTAACCTTGAATGCGGCCCATAATCTCGGCATCTCCAAAAGCTTATACGGTTTCAGTCTGCCTTTAGGGGCAACGATAAATATGGACGGGGCAGCCATTCGGATTGCCGTTTCTGCTGTATTCGCTGCTAATGTCGTTGGAGATCCGCTAAGCATGGCGGCCATTATTCAGGTCGTTATTGTAGGGACTCTCGCTTCTGTTGGTACGGCTGGAGTACCTGGAGCAGGTATTATCATGATTGCTACGGTCTTTTCTCAAGTAGGCCTCCCTATGGAAGCCGTGGCGCTTCTAACAGCTGTGGATGTCCTTGTCGGTATGGGCGCAACCGCTCTGAACGTCACAGGAGATCTAGTAGGCTCTTCCGTGATCAATAAAACGGAGAAAAATCAAAATGCAGAATCAGCTTCATGAATTTTAAAAAAAGCAGAAAACCCTCGTGTCAGCTCTAGAGTGACCTAGAAAAATGAGACGTAATAAAACACCTTCAAAGTTGTAATACTACACTTGGAGGTGTTTTTCTTATGGGTAAAAAAGTTCACTATCCCGAAGAAGTAAAAAAGAAAGTAGTTCAATTAAAATTAGAAGGGAATCACACGAATCAAGAGTTGATGGACATGTTTGGAATTAAGAATAAGTCCCAGATTAAAACGTGGATGAAATGGTTTAGAAATGGGGAAAACCACCGGTTTGCTCAGCCTATAGGGAAACAATATTCTCACGGGAAAGGGCCGGAAGACGAGGATGAAATGACCCAACTGAAGAAAAAGATTGCCTATTATGATATGAGAGAAGAACTGTTGGAAAAGTACCAGGAAATCGAAAGGAAGTGGTTCCAGAAGTATTCATCCAAATCGTAGAAACATTTAAGCACAAGTATCCTGTGAAAGATATTTGTGAATGCTTTGGTATAGCTAAAGCCACCTATTATCGCTGGCGGGGAAAGTCATGGGGACCGTCGGTCCTGGAGAAGAAGATCATTGAGCTATGTGAAGATCTAAAATTTAGAGTGGGACACCGTATGGTCCGTGACCTCTTACGTAAGGAATACCAAATCAAACTCAATCGAAATACCGTTCAAAAAATCATGCAGAAATACCATATTCAATGTCGCGTAAAACCAAAGAGACAGTGTTATATCGCAGGGGAAAGTAAGATTGTGGTACCGAATTATTTAGAGAGAAACTTTACGTCTACGAGACCTAATGAAAAATGGGTAACAGATATTACCTATCTTCCTTACGGAGAGAAAATGTTATATTTATCAACGATTATGGACTTATACAACAACGAAATCCTCGCGTACACGATCAGTGATAAACAAGATACGTCCTTCGTATTAGATACGTTGAGGAAAGCTTGCGAAGGACGTGACGTCTATGAAGTGATCCTTCATAGCGATCAAGGTTCGCAGTACACGTCCTATGAATTTCAAGAAGAGGCCAAAAAAAGAGGCATTATCACAAGCATGTCCCGACGGGGGAACTGCTTTGATAATGCCGTCATCGAATCCTTCCACTCCACGATAAAATCGGAAGAATTCAGTCCTCTGGACCGAGGAAAAATAGATCATCATACCGTACGCTCAAAAATCGATACGTACATGTATTACTACAATTATTGTCGACCTTTTCAAAAACTAAACTGCCAAACTCCAATTGAATTCAGAGTAATGGCAGCCTAGGTGTTTTATTGAGTCTTATTTTACTGTGGCACTCCAGCTCATGCACACGAGGGTTTTTACTATCAGTAAAGCGATTTTTATTCGGATTTTCTTAGTACAGAACTATCCAGTTCTCCAGCTGCTGTTTCTCCCGCAAGGGCTATAGTTAAATCCAGGTCGGCCAGCATGTTTTGTAAAACTTCCCGCACACCTCGTTCTCCCGCTACCGCCAGTCCGTACATGCACGGTCTTCCGACAAGTACAGCATCCGCTCCAAGAGACAGAGCTTTGACCACATCAGCCCCTCTGCGAATCCCGCTATCCATAAGTACAGGGATTTGGTCTCCTACTGCTTCACAAACCTCCGGCAGCGCGTCCAGCGCTCCAAGGGCGCCGTCCACCTGCCTGCCTCCGTGATTGGATACAATAATTCCATCCACTCCGTGTTCCAAGGCAAGCTTCGCGTCTTCAGGGTGGAGAATTCCTTTTAACAGAATAGGAAGGTTCGTATGCTCCTTGATAAAAGTAAGATCCTCCCAGGTTAGTCCAGGGTTTCCGAAGGTCTGCGTCCAATGCATAATGGCTGAAGCCGGGTCCTCTTCAGGCGTTTTTTCAAGTCGAGAGCGGAATATAGGGTCCGATAAATAATTTCCTACGCCTTCCCCTGCCAGAAATGGAAGATAGACGTTTTTTAAATCCTTCTCACGCCACGCCATCATGGGTGTATCCAGGGTTACAACGATTGCGGAATACCCTGAATTCTCGGCTCGTTTCAAGAAGCTGGCCGTTACTTCAGGGTCTTTATTCCAATAGAGCTGAAACCATCGGGGTGCATCGCCCATTGCATCCGCAATTTCCTCTAGCGTTCTTGTGGAAGCAGAACTTGTAATATAGGGGACTTCCATTTCAGCCGAGGCTTTGGCGGCAGCCAGCTCTCCATCTGGATGGATGATAGACTGGACCCCAATAGGCGCAAGCATCAGGGGCGATGCATATGTATGACCGAATAACTCGACTTTTAAATCGCGGCTTTCTACGTTTCTAAGCATTCTCGGCACAATCTTCCATTTCTTGAAGGCCTCAAGGTTGGCATCCATTGTACTTTCTCCGCCTGCCCCTCCAGCAATGTAATCATAAGGGCCATCTTCCAGTACCTCTCTTGCGCGTTTTTCCCACTCTTCATAAACGACAGGCAGTCTGTCTGGATCCGGATCGGGCATCGTCTGGTAGACCTTGAACTGAATCTGATTACCGTAGTTCGACATCACGCTTCTCCTCCTTATAATTTACACAATATGGTTATAAACTCAGTTTACCACATCGTATGAATACGCTTACAATAGATAGGCTCTGGTAATTAGAGAAAAGCTCCCGTTTGTTGAAGACTTGATTTCGAGATAGTTATGTCCGTTACGTAAGGTGGATAAGGGTTGGTGGGGAAATAACTCGCTTTCCTATGGGGGAACGGTGAGCTTCCTCGCTCGTTTCACTCCCTGCGGGATCTCACCTAGTCCCTTCTCCCATGGGAGTCTCGCCATTTCCCCCACCAACCCAGCGTTTTCTTGTGAACGGACCCTGCTAATACGAGAAACGGGAAACCTGAAATTGTCTAAAATGCTTCTATAACGGGGTTACCCTTTGGACAGACTCGGAAATTAACGTAGGTCGTTCTTCCTCAGATGGAGTATATACGTAAAGGATTTCGAGCGCTACATGATCGCAAAGGGGCGGAAGGGAACGGCGAAGACTACTAGGTTAAAAGCGGAAGCACCTTGGTTAGCGGCGTATGAACTGGAGGTACAAGGAAGTTCGACTAAGATCGCCACCTCGTGTGGCAACGTCGAACGACCCTGCGTCGTGCAGGGCCACGGAAAACGAGCCGTTCCCTGGAGCCCCTTCTCCATCCAATATCTCGAAATCGAGTCTTCCACAATCCGGCCCGTTCGTATTATAAGGTTAACCAGAATTCTAGATATTTCTGGTTGACCATTTTTAATATGGTCTTATTATTACAGTAGCCAGGGTAGAACGCCCCTGCCCGTGGGACTTAGATCCCGTCAGCTAAACCGTTCACCCCCTACTGGTAGAAACATGTTTGAGGCTGGTTGGGACAAGATCCCGTATAACAAGCGAAGCTATGATACTACTAGGAGGACTAGGGGTTACTGGCAAGATGAATCTGAGGAGGAGATATAGAATGAATCCAGTCGTGGGTCTGGATGTTTCAAAAGGAGAAAGTGAGGTTCAGGCCTTTTTAGATAAAGGAAAACCTTACGGTAAAAGTTTTAGCATCAAGCATGACCTGGATGGACTAGGCTCACTACTTGAGTTTATGGAAGGTGTAAAAGATGCAACAGGCATTCAACCTTCGGTTGTACTAGAAGCTACTGGACACTATCACGCACCAGTGGTGCAGTTTCTGGAGCAACATAACTATTTATTGATTATTGTTAACCCTTTGATCTCTCATAGAGCTAAAAGCTCAAGTTTACGAAAAGTTAAAACGGATGCCATTGATGCTTATCGTCTTTGTGAGCTTTACTACAAAGAAGATTTAGAACCTTATAAAAGACGCGGTACTCAGCTTTTAAACTTGCGTAATCTTACAAGGCAACACGAGAATATTACGGGAATTTATGTGCAAACCAAATTACAATTTCAAGCAGTACTGGATCAAATATTCCCTGAATATAAAGGGGTTTTTGGTGACTTATACTCAGTGGTGTCTTTACTTGTGTTAAAGGAATTCCCTTCATCAGAAGACATTTTAGCTGTTAGCCAAGATGCGTTAGCTGATAAAATCAAGGAATTCTGTAAGAGTCGGTCTAAGAGATGGGCAGCGGAAAAAGCTCAGGAACTTAAGAAAGCAGCTGCACGGAACCCATTCAAAAAGACACTTTATCAGAGTCATTTACTGAGTCTTGGTATGTATATCAATATGCTTCTTCAATACAAAGAGCATCTATCCAGATTGGACTCAGAGATAGATGCTCTCGCAAAAGAAGTTGAAGAATATAAGATCATCCAATCTATCCCTGGTATTGGAGAAAAAATCGCTGCCACGATTATTTCTGAGATTGGGGAGATAGACCGGTTTAATCACCCTAAAAAGCTAGTAGCATTCGCAGGAGTTGATCCAGAAGTACATGAATCAGGTAAGTTTAAGGCGACTTTAGTTCGGATTACAAAACGTGGTTCAAGCCGACTACGTCATGCCCTATATATGGCCGTTAGATCTGGTATTCGTGATTGTCGCAAACAAAAAACAACAGCCGAAATTATCCCTAGAAACAGAAAATTAAGAGCGTTTTACGACAAGAAGCGAAAGGAAGGCAAATTATATAAAGTAGCCGTCATTGCTTGTGTAAATAAGCTCTTACATTGGATTTATGCTTTATTAAAAAACAAAACCACTTTCCAAGATATAGCGTAATCACTATTTCCATCTAAATAATACAAAACCTTCCAATCAAACATTTGAGGAAGGTTATTTGCCATGCGCATTTTTAGTATAACATGGGTTACCTTAAGTTTTTATTGAAAAATGTTGACAAACTATTAGCTGGTTTGGTTGAATAAGTCTCCTCTCAAAATCAGCGCTGCTGTTTATCAAATCTCCAAAAGGTAATCTGGCAATTTCAGCCTCAAGGCGGAATTAAATTCCTTCTGCAGTTCATCGTGGCATTCCCTTATCCGCTATACAATAAATGTAATCCAATTATAAAGGCGTGATGAAAATGTCATCAGTTAACGAAGCTACGGTTCGTGAGCGTACGGACGATCTCCAGGAAGAAAGTACACCTTCCGTTTTTAAAAACCGCAACTTCCTATTATTATGGGGAGCTGCTCTTTTATCCAGTTTCGGTATTTCGTTCTTTTTATTTTCCCAAAGCTGGTATGTAGTCAATGTTTTGAATCTTGAAGCTTCCCTTGGGCTCATTTATATTGCAGCCAGCATCCCCCGCCTTCTGTTTATGATCATTAGCGGTACAGTGGCGGACCGATACGATAAGACGAAGATTATGTTTCTTTCAGATTTTATTAGAGGACTTTTGTTAGCTGGGCTTGTGCTGTGGTTTCTGTTCGGTAGTATTACCCTCTGGACATTCGTCGGGTTTGCTTTTTTCTTCGGAATATTAGACGCCTTCTTCTGGGCAGCTGAGAGTGCCATTATTCCATCGATTGTTCAAAAAGAAAACCTGACGCGAGGGAACTCAATCATTCAGATGACCAACCAGACCTCCTTTATTCTGGCCCCTATGCTTGCAGGCTTGCTCATCGCCTATGGCAATTATGAAATCGTATTTGCCGTGACGGCCGCTATGCTTCTTACAGCCAGTCTGTTGGTTATTTCTATGAAGCCGAAAAAAGACGCAGAGATGGAAGCCAATAAAAACAAGAAATTCTGGAAGACCTTCAGGGAAGGAGTCACCTATGTTAAAGACTCCCGCTTACTCACCCTTATCGTATTAGCCACTATATTTTTAAACCTCTTCATCGTTGGACCGATGACGATGGGTCTCCCTTTATTTGTTAAAAATATTCTGGAAGGTACGGCAGTGGATTTCAGCTTTCTTGAAGCTGGTTTAGCGGGTGGCATGCTCATTGGCTCCATCGTTATCGGAAGTTTAAATGTGACCAAAAAACGAGGGAAACTCACCCTTTTGACGCTGGTCCTTTCAGGCATTGCCTTTATAGGGCTGAGCTTCACGACAGAATTGTGGCAAAGCATGGTCATGCTTGGGTTATTTGGAACCTTTCTCTCTATTTCCAATATCTCTTCCATCTCCGCTATTCAAAGTATGATCGAAGAAAAGGTACTGGGGCGCGTAATGGGGCTTATTTCCTTAGCATCGATGGGGCTCATTCCTGTCAGTTATGCCCTTACCTCTGCTGTACTCTCTTTAGGAATATCCATTCACCACATCATGGCTGCTGGGTCTATATTGGTTACTTTATTTGCCTCCTTTGTATTTCTGACCTTTAAAGAATTGAGAGAACTTGATTGAAGAAGACGCCAGCTCCATAAAAGCCGGCGTCTTTGGTTTTTTACTCCTATCTCTAAAAAAAACGCCTTCCCGGAAATGGAAAGGCGTTATCGTATATTATTTCATTACTAAAACTGGACATGTTGCATGCTGCACGATGTTATTACTTACACTTCCAAGGAAAATCCGCTTCACATTGCCAAGCCCTCTGCTTCCGACAATAATCATATCAATTCCCTCTTTTTCCGCGTAGGCGCATACATCCTCCCCAGGGTTATTCTCAAGCTCCCCTACAAGCACATGTGTGACAATCGTAATGTTTTCATCTTCATTTTCTTCTTTAATCGCTACTAGTTCTTTCTCATACTTCTTAGCCATTTCATCTCCTATACTTTTGGAGATGGCGGCATTGGTAAATGGACCAGTTGGCTTGACGACAGATACGACATGAATTTCTCTGTCTACTGATTCAAGAGCATGGCTTTTGGCTTCCATCACTGCCTGTTTGCTAGGTTCACTGCCATCATAAGCAACGAGGATTTTCTTAGTCATAGGAAAACCTCCATTCATATATATGCATTTCTTTCTCACTATTATTTTACCATGTTTGAAAACGTTTTCCTAATGTCTAGACAAAGATTCATATAAATTCCATCAAACCGTCACAAAATATACACCAAGGGGTATATTGTTTTTTCTGCTGAATAGGAGTAAAATGAAATTATCATTCACATTGTGAAATAAATCACATAATAATGTGTAAGGTGAACATAAAGGAGAGATGATGATGGGCAGAAAAATTATTATTGTAGGCGGGGTAGCAGGCGGGGCTACAGCAGCAGCGAGACTTCGCCGTTTAAGCGAAGAAGATGAAATTATTGTACTCGAAAAAGGAGAATACATTTCATATGCCAACTGCGGGCTGCCTTACTATATTGGCGGCGTAATTACAGATCGTGATGCCTTGCTGGTACAGACTGTAGAAGGCATGTCCAAAAAGTTCAAATTAGATATTCGGAATTTAAGTGAAGCCGTTGAAATCGATCGTGAATTACAAACCTTGACCATCAAAAACCTAAAAACCGGCACCGTATATAAAGAAAGCTATGATAAATTGATTCTTTCTCCCGGAGCTAGACCCATTATTCCGAATTTGGAAGGATACAAGGAAGCAGCTAATATCTTCACCTTACGATCTGTCCCCGATACGGATCAAATCAAGCATTGGATCGACGAACGAAAAGCTCAGGAAGCCGTCATTATTGGCGGAGGCTTCATTGGTCTTGAGATGGCTGAGAATTTAATGCACCGCGGGATTAAGGTCAGCCTTGTAGAGTTAGGAAATCAAGTCATGTCTTCACTGGATTATGAAATGTCAGCCATCGTTTACCAGGAACTTCTGGATCAAGGGGTAAATGTAATCATGGAAGATGGAGTTAAAGCTTTCCGAGATCAGGGAAGCACAGTGGAACTGCAAAGCGGACGGCTCCTCTCAAGCGATCTGACTATTCTATCTATAGGTGTTCGGGCTGAAAACGAACTCGCTAAGACTGCCGGGCTTTCTACTGGCAAGCGCGGCGGGATTATCGTCAATGAACATCTTCAAACGGATGATAAGAACATTTATGCGATTGGCGATGCTATCGAAGTGAAAGATTATATTCAGCAGACTCAAACCATGGTGCCTCTTGCCTGGCCCGCCAACCGCCAGGGAAGACTCGTAGCGGACCATATTCATGGAAAGGCGGTGTCTTATAACGGCACACTCGGAACCTCTGTTGCCAAAGTGTTCAATCTAACTGTGGCCGCTACTGGTAACAATGAAAAATTACTAGACCAACTCGGAATCCCGTTTGAAGCTGTCCATGTTCATCCTTCTTCAAACGCTTCCTATTATCCTGGAGGACGTCCCCTTTCCCTCAAATTACTCTTTGATCCAAATACAGGAAAAATATTTGGAGCCCAGGCTGTGGGAGTCAAAGGAGTCGAAAAACGGATCGATGTTATTGCTACAGCAATTAAAGGAAACTTAACGGTTGAAGATTTAGCCGATCTGGAACTTTCCTATGCTCCTCCTTATTCATCTGCGAAGGATCCGGTAAACATGGCAGGATATGTAGCCGCGAATATAGTAGATAAGGAACTGAGCGTGGTTCATTACGACGAAATCGATGAAATTGTAGCCTGGGGCGGAGTTCTGCTGGATGTACGAGAGCCGGAAGAAAGAGAACGCGGCTTTATCCAAGGATCCATTAACATCCCATTAGGGCAACTGAGAGAAAGACGGCATGAATTACCTAAGAACCACCCTATTTACGTGACGTGCCAGGTTGGAATGCGTGGATATTTAGCCGTTAAAACATTGATGAATTATGGGTATCAGGCTGTTAATCTAAGTGGTGGATATAAAACATATGAAATGGTTCAAAGGATTAAAAATAAAGAAGCAGCTCCGCTCTAAAAGGTAAAGGCAGCCCATGGCAGGCTGCCTTTTCTTATGTTGCTTTCACTCTCCTTGTCCTTTTCGCTCTTACAGTAAGTGCGCAATTGCGTAAGCTCTAGATGAGAGTCTGGAAAATAGTTCCCATGATACCGTCAATCCCCTCCGCTTTGATTCAAAAGAATCAGGAAAAACTATTAAAAACATAGTGGATATATAGTAATGTTATAAAACGGATCTATAATAATAGGAGGATTATATCATGGGTAAACTATTTAAAGGGTGTTTAACATTAATCGGTGCATTCGTTGTGATTGGTGTTATTATTGCGATGATCTCCGGAGACGGCGATGATACCACAAGCGAAAGCAATTCAAGCGACCAGGAACAAACTGAAACAGAAGAAACCGAAACAAACCAAACCAATGAAAGCTCCGGCGATGAGAGTGCCAATGCCGATACAGAAGAAACGACAGAAGAACCAAATGAAGAATCAACCGATGAGTCGAAAGAAGAACCAAAAGAACAAGAGCCGGAAATGACAACGGCCCAGGAAAATGCCGTACAGAGTGCAAAAAGTTATTTAGATTTCTCCGCCTTCAGTAAAGATGGATTAATCGAGCAATTAAAAATCGGGGATGGCTATACACAAGATCAAGCTGAATTCGCAGTCAATCATATTGAGGATGAAGTCGATTGGAATGAGCAAGCGGTCAAATCAGCAAAAAGTTATCTAGATTTCTCTGCCTTCAGTAAAGATGGATTAATTGAGCAATTAAAAGTCGGGGATAGCTATACACAAGATCAAGCTGAATATGCGGTAAACCAAATTGAGGATGAAGTCGATTGGAAAGAACAGGCGGTCAAATCAGCTGAAAGTTACTTAGAATTAAGTTCATTTTCTCGAAGCGGCTTGATTGAGCAATTGAAAGTCGGAGATGGATTCACGGATGAACAAGCCGAATATGCGGTCGATCAAGTTGGACTATAAGGAACATTTTGAAGCGGTGGAGAATAAATTCCCACCGCTTTTCTTATATACTGTAACAAATGACCATAGCCGTTATTAATTGTATTGGAGCGATATTTGCTTTATCAGAAGGGTGATTTTTATTCTATGTGGAAATAAGTGTTAGGAATGTTGGGTTAAAAGGCTAATCATTGTTGGGAGTGATACCGTGATAACAGCTTGGATTGGAAGTATTACTTTTTTGGCAATAGCTGTTTTGTACGTATTATTAGCGTTAGGTTTACCTTATGGAGAGTTTGCCATGGGCGGAAAATATAAAATATTACCCAAACAAATGCGAGTAGCCTGCGCAATCTCTGTACTGATTCAATTGGCTGCCATCCTGTTTTTATTACAGGCGGGGCATGTACTTTCAATCGATTTAATAGCCCCCATTGCAAGAGGAGTTTGTTATTTTTTTGCTTTTTATTTATTCCTGAATACCGTTATGAACCTTTTTTCGAAAAGTAATAAGGAAAAGCTCGTTATGACCCCCTTATCTTTGACCACAGCGATTTGTTTTTTAATGACGGCATTGAATAGTTAATCGAGCTATCCTACAGAACGCCTGGATGCTAAAGTCCAGGCGTTTTGTTTGAGATATGGCTTACTAGTTTGTGTTTTCCCACCTCAGGGTTTCCGTTCAGGCCATCTTTATGACGATCCTTACGTCGAGCTCGAATGTTCTTTTTTGTAAACGATTATAAAGTAGATCAGCGGTCCCGCAAGAATGAAGATGCTAGTCAAAGTGAGTTGTGTGGAGGCCGAAAGTCCAGTTAATCCAATTAGATACTCTGGGACGAATAAGAGAATCGGAATAATAATCGGGAGCCAAAGCTTGCTCCATACCGCTATCCCAACAAAAACAGCCGCCGCCACAAGAAACGCCAGGATATTGCCGATTTTTCCGAATTCAACCGCGGGGGTGTTGAAATAATTATTCAAGACTATTAAGGCGCCGAAAGAACCCATGGGGATAATACCAGCTACGGCATAGATCATCCATTCTTTCCACCTGGCGAGCTGGTGACTGCTGATATACCTTAGAAAAAAGGATAATAATCCAATAATAATGAGGAAAATCACAGGATATCCGATAATCTCTAATATGGAAATTTCTACTCCTCCGTCAAGGATTTCACCCATGAGAAGATAAGCTAAGGCCCCGATACAAATGGCCGGAATAAATTTAAAAATCATTCGTTTATCGAGGATCATCTCCCGAGAGAATTGCTCCATGTATTCCTTTGGCGACTGACCGACAACATCTTGAACACTCTTGCCTCTTCGCTCAGCCTCAAGCAAATGATCTTCCAATTCTTCCGTTATTTCTTCGATCTCCTTTTCCTTTTTACCGCTTGCCATTAAGTACAGCTGTAAACGGCCGATAAAGTCTTTACTTTCTTTAGAAAGTTCCAATTCTACCCCTCCTTATCCAATAATCGCTCCACGCTGTTTGAAACGGTGGCCCATCTTTTCTTGAACTCCTCAAGTTCGACTTCGCCTTTTTCCGTCAGCTTATAATATTTTCTTTTTGGGCCGCCAGAAGGCAGCTGCTTCTGGCTGGTTTCAACCCATCCTTCTTTTTTCATTCGTAATAAAAGTGGATAGATACTCCCTTCCTTCACCATTGTAAAACCGTGCTGATTAAGCTTCTCGATCATTTCATATCCGTAGGTTTCTCCCTGCGAAATGATCGACAGCAGACAGCCTTCCAGGATCCCTTTCAGCAATTGACTCGACGACAATGTATGTACCTCCTCACCTTACTACCTTGTTATGCAAGACAGTAAACCAAAACGAATGTATTGCAACTAACTTGCAATACAATATAGTTAAAGATTACCATGCCTTTCCAAAAACCACAAGTACTCATTAACATGAATTTAAGCTTCATTATGAATTTTCATAAGAGAGTTACACAGGACGTGGCGATCTTAGTCGAACATCCCTTGTGGTGAGCTTCCTCGGGCTTGCCAGCCCTGCGGGATCTCACCGATCATGTTCACCCCACAGGAGTCTTCGCCGTTCCCTTCCGCCCCTTTACGTTCATGGAGATTTCGAAAATCTCTGCAAAATCTCCTTCTAATGAACAAGGATCATCTATCATCCACCCTGAATTTTAATAGTTGTTTACGCATATGGACAGCCTATGTGGCCGATGAAGTATACCTCCTGTCTCCTATAGCAGGGTTCGTTCACTAGATATCGTTGGGGTGGCGGAAGAAACGACGAGACTCCCGCGGTAGAAGGAGCTAGGCGAGACCCCACAAGGAGTGGTAACGACTGAGGAGGCTTGCCAGTTCCCCCGTAGGAAAGTGTACAAATGTGGAATCACCCTGAAAGACACGACCAGCATAAGCCGACCATCAAAAGGGTTGCGGTTTTTCAATCCGTTGATGAGCGGCTTATGTCTCGAGTGTCTGGGTGATGGAACAAGACGAGTTGTTTCTGTAGCCACCCCTTCTCTAATGAAGTAACGAACCAAAAATATCTCGAATTCAAGTCTTCAAGTAATGGAAGCTTATCTGTAAGATCAACACTCAAAATCAATAGAGCTATTTAAATGATCCGGCTTACTCTTTCCGCAAAGTTTTAGTTAATCCGATCACCACGGTAAAGAAGCAGGCGCCAAAGATAAAGCCGATTCTAAGCAGCAGATTAGGAGCAATAAAAAAAGCTGAATAAAGCATAGAACTCCAGATCATAATGAGTACAGACACTTTTGCTTTGAGAGGAATTCCCCTGCCCGCTTTGTAGTTCTCTATATAAGAACCGAACCACTTATTCGTCATTAACCAATTATATAGACGATCAGAACTCCTTACATAGCAAGCGGCCGTTAATAATAAAAATGGGGTGGTGGGAAGCAGTGGCAGCACTATCCCAAGCACTCCCAGAATCAATGAGATCGTTCCGATTATAATAAGAAGAATGTTAGTAAACTGCTTCATTTTGAACTCCCTTACTATTCAACACTTTCTATTCCAAAAGGTTTGCTGGTCACATATATGCTTCCCCATGCACCTTTTAACGCAAACCCTTACGCATTTATTTTAGTTTACCATTTTCTTATAACCCACCGGAAGGCTGTCACCCATGACAAGTGTCATGGGTATACCCTGACGTTTATGCCTTATAAAATATGCGCTTTTTTCCTATGCTAAGAATACAAGAGACACAACAAAGGAGTCTTACTATGAATAAAGATAAGCAAAAAGAGTTGAAAAAAAGCGTAGCACGATTCGCAAAACCTGATAATAAAGCGGGTATCCGCCAACTATTGAATACACTGCTTCCGTTTCTCCTCGTATGGTACCTGGCCTACGAAAGCCTGTCATGGTCCATCTGGATTACCATTCCACTTGCATTCATCGCAGGAGGATTCGTTGTACGTCTATTCATTATCTTTCACGATTGTACTCACCAATCCTTCTTTGAAAACAATAAAGCCAACCGGATCGTCGGAACGATTACAGGTATTCTGACCCTTTTTCCGTTCGATAAGTGGAAACGCAGCCATTCCATCCACCATGCCACAAGCGGCAACTTGGACAAGCGAGGCACCGGTGATATTTGGGTCATGACGGTAGAGGAATATATGAAAGCTCCTCTAAAAACGAGAATAGCGTACCGTATTTACAGAAATCCGTTAGTTATGTTCGGATTAGGTCCGATTTATTTATTCCTGATCTCTAACCGCTTCAACCGCAAAGGCGCGAAACGAAAAGAGCGTATGAATACGTATGTGATCAACGCGGCAATCGTCGTCTTGTATTCCTCGATCATATGGGCAATTGGATGGCAGTCCTTCCTGATCATTCATCTTCCTATCCTTTATGTTTCCGGGATGCTTGGAATCTGGTTATTTTATGTACAGCATCAGTTCGAAGATTCGTATTTCGAAGACGAGTCAGAATGGGATTTTGTAAAGGCTGCGGTAGACGGCAGTTCGTATTATAAACTGCCAAAACCATTACAATGGGTATCCGGTAACATTGGATTCCACCATGTCCATCACTTGAGCCCTCGTGTACCGAACTACAACCTGGAGAAAGCTCATGATAACACGCCTGCACTGGAGCATGCGACGACCATTACACTGGCCACGAGCCTTGAATCCATTCGTTTCCGGTTATATGATACAGCGAATAAAACCTTTGTATCCTTTAAAGAAGTGAAACCGCGGATCAAAAGAAATAAATTGACCATCCCGGAACGAAGATATCCTGAATTTCAGGACAAATAGAGGTTCACATATGACCTGTTCCCTATTTTAAAATGATAATGCTGAAAGCCCATTCTACATGGAATGGGCTTTTCTACATCCAAATATCTATCGTGACAGAAGGAACGCTTATCATATATATTGGATGTAGTAGAATGGATTTACCTAAGGAGATGAGCTTCCATGCAAAGCTGGTACCATATCATACCTAAAAACACAGGATTGAGCACTTATGTGTGGATTATATTCTGCCTTTTGCCCTTTTTCTTCATCTTCCGTTCTTCTTCGATGTATGAAATTGCATTCGGCATATTCATGACTTTGCTCTTTTTCTTATCCTATCGATTATCGTTCATCTCCAATAGCCGGATGGTTTATCTTTGGGTCAGTATAGAGATGGCGATAAGTCTTGTGATGACTTTCTTGTTTGGCTATATATATTTTGCCTTATTCCTGGCCTTCTTTATCGGAAACATTAAACATCTGGGCGGGTTTTTGTCTCTTTATATTGTCCATTTGACGACGACAGTTGCTGCTGTAACGCTGACGTTTGTTACAGAAGTGGAAGATATATTCCCCCATCTTCCTTTTATCGTTATTACCGTAATCGGTGTTATTTTACTGCCGTTTACCGTGAGATACAGAAATAAGCAGCATAAACTCGAAGGAGAGCTTCAAGATGCCAATGATCGCATTTCACAATTAATGGTGCTGGAAGAACGAGAAAGAATTGCACGTGACCTCCATGACACACTGGGGCAGAAGCTTTCCATGATCGGCTTGAAAAGTGACCTGGCAGGCAAACTCATTCCCGTAAAACCCGAAAAAGCGGTGGAGGAAGTCCAGGACATACGCCAAACCGCCCGTACAGCTTTGAAAGAAGTTCGGGAAATGGTATCCGATATGAGAGGAACGAAGCTTGAGGACGAGCTGATTCGTGTCCAGCAGATTATAGAAGCAGCTGAAATGAGCTTTGAATACGAAGGCAGCCCTAATCTTGAAAACACACCCTTACTCGTAGAAAACGTCCTCAGCATGTGTCTGAAGGAAGCCGCTACGAATATCGTGAAGCATAGCCATGCCTCGCATTGTAAAGTGACGATTACCCAGACCAGTACAGAGATTTTAGTCGTCGTGGAAGACAATGGCCACGGGCTGCCCGATAACATTGAGCCCTTTAAAGGCAATGGTATGCAGGGAATGAGGGAACGTCTGGAATTCGTAAATGGAAGTCTGGAGATCTACTCTTCCCATGGCACCACTCTGCGTCTGCATGTTCCGAATATTATCAAGCAGTCTAATAAGGAGGAGTCAGTATGATCCGAATTGTCATTGCAGAAGATCAGCGTATGTTACTTGGGGCGCTTGGAGCTTTACTTGATTTAGAGGACGGGATGGAAGTAGCAGGTAAAGCCAGTAATGGAGAAGAAGCGTGCAAACTGGTGCGCGAACTAAAGCCGGACATCTGTCTGATGGATATTGAAATGCCGGTGAAAGATGGCTTGACGGCAGCAGAAGAGCTGGCAGACGAACCGTGCAAAATCATCATTCTTACAACGTTCGCCCGCCCCGGTTATTTTGAACGGGCAAGAAAGGCCGGCGTCAGTGGATACTTACTTAAAGACAGCCCAAGTGAAGATCTTGCGGAAGCGATACGCAAGATTATCGACGGTCAGCGTATTTTCTCCCCTGAGCTGGTGGATCTCGCCTATACAGAGCAGGACCCGCTCACGGAAAGAGAACGTCAGGTCATTAAGTTAATGGCTGAGGGAAAGAACACCAAAGACATCTCCAAAGAGCTGTATATTACTCCAGGTACAGTACGAAATTACGTGTCCGTCATCTTGGATAAGCTTGAGGTTTCCAACCGGATTGAAGCCATCTCACGCTTCAAGGAAAGAGGATGGTTCAAGTAAAGAGGATGGTTCAAGTAAAGTTAAAAAATCCATTAAAAAAACCAGGTCCCGCGGGAAAGGACCTGGTTTTTTTAATGAATTATAGATTAACTTTAACGTCTGCATCTTCACGAAGCTTCTCTACAAGAGCTTGATAAGCTTGGGATTCTTTTTGCTGAGTCAACTGCTGTTTAAGCGTTGGCTTAGCTTCTTCATAGGATGGAAGCTGCTGTTCACTTCCGGATTCTTCTTGCTGAGCTTTCGCATCGTCATACGCTTGTTTAATCTCTTCTTCTGTAGGTTCAAGATCGCCGTTTTCTTCAGCTAGTAACTTGTCTACTTTGACCTGAGTTTGAAGCTGGGATCTAACCTCTTCTTCACTCATACCCTGCTGTTCTTCAATCGTGGAGAAAAACTGTTCTTTAGATTCTACCCCTTGATTGGATTCGACCACCTCGGTAATTCGTTCATTGACTTCTTCTTCCGTTGCTTCAAGTCCGCGGTCATTGGCTTCCTGTACAAGAAGCTCCTGTCCAACTAAACCTTCTGCCGTCTGCTTCTTCAACTGTTCTTGATTAACTTCCTGGCCAGACATTTGAGACTGCATGGCAGCTTGCTGGAACTGGCTTTCGTACGTGCGGGTAAATTCTTCTTTTGGAATTTCTTCGCCGTTGACGGTAGCTACTACTTCAGGCACGCCTTCTAAGTCAGGCTCTGGCATTTGAGGCTGCTCAGAATTTTCGCCCTCTTGGCTGCTGCCTTCGCCTTCCTGGCTGCTTTCACTGTTCTCAGAAGATTCTTCCTGTTGAGCTTCTTCATTGTTACTGTCTCCACCTGATCCTTCATCGTTACCGCATGCTGTTAATAACGCTATGAATAAAGCAAGTGATAAGCTTAATAACCATTTCTTATTCAATGTCATTCCCCTTTCGAATACCTAATGCTTGTCATTGTAACACGTGCCCGCCTACTGTACATCCATCACGTTCTCGTGTGTATGCCCATTGTAACATCTGTAATATACCTATGCCCTGTCACAAAGCCTTCGGTACCACACCAGTCACCCCGTAATTCTAAATGTGGAATTTTTGTGTAAAAATTTTTTACAGCCAAAATTACTCGTCCTCTTCAGTTTTGCCAAACTGTATTGGAATCTTTCACCTTTTGCGAAATAAATGAGATAATAAATGGATAGTAACTCTCCCTAACTATAACAACTTACAATAAATTCCACAAAATATAAACCTTGAATTTTTAAATAAATTATGATACGTTACAAGGAACTAAATATTTTCTTATTTCAATTCTATTGAAGTAAGGATAGAGGTGCAAATTCCAAGAGTACGCATGTGAAGGAGAATGAGATCCTGTGAAACATGAGGAAAGGGGTTTTTGCCGAAGCTGACGGAAGCTCATATTCCCGATGCTGGTTCTGATGCTTAAGAGGTGCAGGACTGTCATATAGGAGACTATATGGAGGGCTATCTTAATGCAGGAACGGATATCAAAGTTCTAAGCAGCAGCGAACCCTCGTTGCTGCTTTTTTGTGCTTTACTGCTGCAGAGCCCTCAAACCTCGAACGTATAAAAAACTAAGTAAAGGTGTGAGGTTATGAACTTTGGTCAAGTACTAACAGCTATGGTAACTCCGTTTGATTCAGAAGGAAATATTGATTTTAATGCGACCCGCTCCCTGGTTAATCACTTAATCTCCAACGGCTCTGATGGTTTAGTGATCGCAGGCACAACAGGAGAATCCCCAACGTTAACGTCAGAGGAAAAAGTAAGCCTGTATAAATTTGTCGTGGAAGTCGTGAATGGCAGAGTTCCAGTCATTGCGGGAACGGGTTCCAACAATACAAGAGCGTCCATTCAATTAACTAAACAAGCAGAAGAAGCAGGCGTTGACGCGATTATGCTTGTAACCCCTTATTATAATAAACCAACACAAGAGGGCATGTATCAGCATTTTACAACGATTGCCAAGGCTACTTCCCTGCCAGTCATGCTTTATAATATCCCGGGACGCAGCGTGGTGAACATGTCACCTGATACCATTGTCCGCCTCTCTCAAGTAGATAATATCGTTTCTGTAAAAGAAGCGAGCGGTGATTTAGACGCAGCTTCTGAAATTATCAGTCGTACACCGGATGAATTTACTGTTTACAGCGGAGAAGATTCCAATACACTTCCGTTTGTATCCATTGGCGGTACCGGAATTGTGTCCGTATCAGCCCATGTGATTGGAAATGAAATGCAGGCCATGATACAAGCCTACCGCAATGGAAACGGCAGCTATGCATCAGCTATGCATCGTACCCTTCTTCCCGTCATGCATGCCATTTTCTCTGCCCCAAGTCCTTCTCCGGTTAAAGCCGCTTTGAACCGAAAAGGCATAGAAGTCGGCGGCGTTCGCTTGCCGCTGCTTCCCTTAACCGAAGAAGAAGCCAATGAGATTGAAACGATTCTGGCTTCTGTTCAGCAAAGAGAACATGCATATAGCTAGTTATATAAAAAATCCCTGTGCTCGATTAGACGAGCACAGGGATTTTTTTATGATAAGTTCTGATAATTCGTCTGGATGAATTGAATGAGTGTGCCAAGTGTCTGACCTTTAAATTGATCAGGTACAGAGTTCCCATCAGGATCGGCATAATAAAGCGCTCCTACTTCCTCATTGTACCTGTACCCCAATTTTTCAAGCTGGTTCTGTAGTTCCTCAGGCAGCTGTTCCAAATCAGTTTGAGCTGTAAAATAGTCGGTTGGATAGATCCACACATCTACATCCGTTAACCCTGTTTGAACGACAAATAAGTCCTGATCATATTGGGAAATCCACTGATCTTTTGAAAATAAAGAGACGCCTGAACCTTCAAGCGACGAAATGCCATCCAGGTTTATTCCGAAAATCTGATTGAGTACTCTTCGAATTTCAGGGCCATCGATCTTCTTGCCATAAGACGCTAAGTATAAATCCAGTACTTCTAATTTGGATAGGGACGGAATGTCTTCTTCATCTAACCATTTTGGCAGCGATTCTTTCACCCCTTGGATAATTTCATCCGGATACGTTTGATTTCCCGCTCCGAGCTCAGAAATTCGCTCGAGGTCAATCGAATAAATCTGGTTAACGATTCTCGGAATTTCCTTTGCGTCCACTTTTTTGCCATAGGAAGCAAGGTAGCGATCCATGACCTCCACTTTACTCATTTTTTCAATGAGTGAAATCGCTTCGTCGTACCTGAGCGGGCCTTTCATTTCTCGCCTTAAGGTTTTAAATACCTCTCGTATAATCTCCTTCGAGTACTTCAGTTCATCATTTTCTGTCTGATAGAGTTCGTGTTTTAAACTTTTAGCCTGAACCGTAGTCGATGGTAAGGAAAGAGTGGTACCAGACAACATCACAATGGCGGTAATGACCATTATTCTTTTTAAAGCCTGTTGAAACCTTTTCATTATTCACCCTCCTGCACGTTTATTTCGGAATTAATGACAAATCCTCCTTATTGATATCGGCATGCTTAAGGTCATCATAAGCTGAATACGTGAAGACGATCAAATTTTAATTGGAAAAATTTAAAATTTTACGTTTAGATTACAGAAAAAACCGAAACACAATAAATGTAACACTTTTGAAATATTTTCAAGGAGGGGTCCTGTATGAAAAAAACTAAATATCTTGCGCCGTTATTAGCAGCGGGAATGACGTTTGGGGTTGGTGCCGGCAGTGCATCAGCAGAGAATTCAACGGTGACCTTTGAACGAGGAGACACGCTTTGGAGTATAGCCCAGGAATACAGGGATGTGACCGTAGAAGATTTATACAAATGGAACCCGGGAATTGATGCAGATGTCATTCAGCCAGGTTCGAAAATTATAGTTAAAACAGATGAAACCATACGTGAAGAAGAGCCCACAGAAGAGTTCCACACCGTAACTCCTGGCAGTACTATGTACAGCATTGCGAACCTTCACAAGGGAGTTACACTCACAGAATTATTTGAATGGAATCCTGGCATCGACCCTTGGAAGCTCCAGATAGGTTCTGAAGTAAGAGTCAGCCCGCCTGATGATCAAGGTTCACAGGAAATTTATCATACCGTAGAACCAGGAGAAACGCTTTACAGCATTGCGAACCTTCATAAAGGTGTAACACTTGAAGACTTGTACGAGTTGAACACGGGCATAAACCCTCACAATCTACCGATCGGATCCGAAGTGCAAGTATATGAGGGTGGGGACAAATCTGGTCCTGTAGCTGATGGAGTAACGAAGCAAGAGGCAGAAACAATGGTCAGGAAATATAAAGATCTGGAAAACGAACCGAATATGAAAGTCGAATACGACCGTATGGTGGATCGCAAGTATCTCGTACACGTCTATGAGGTCGTAGATAACCATACAGCCACATACGGCTGGTACCTCGTTGATCCAAAAACCGGAGACATCCGCAACTATATGAAATAACAAAAAAGAGGAAAAAAAATCCACCTCAGGTCATCCAATATTTGGATGACCTGAGGTGGAATTATTTGTCTATTAGATTTCGACGGTCCAGCCGTGATCGTCTTCTTTTCTTCCTCGCTGGATTCCGGTTACGGTATCATAGAGCTTCTGAGCTACTGGTCCGATCTCATGATTATTAACGACCATTTTCTTCCCGAGCCAGTTGAATTCCCCTACCGGAGAAATAACAGCAGCGGTACCTGCTCCAAATGCTTCTTCCAATTTACCTTCTTCATAGTACTGATACAGTTCCTCAATCGAGATTCTTCTCTCATTCACCGTCCAGCCCCACTCTTTCAGCAGTTCAAGAATAGAGGTCCGGGTAATTCCTCTCAGAATGCTTCCACTTAAAGCCGGCGTCACAATCTCTCCATCAATCTTGAAGAAGATATTCATACTGCCGACCTCTTCAATGTAGCGCTTCTCAACACCGTCGAGCCAAAGTACATCGGCATTCCCTTCTTTACTCGCCTTGGCCTGGGCCTGATAGCCGGAGGAGTAGTTTCCGGCTGTTTTAGCCATTCCGGTTCCTCCCTTCACCGCACGTGTAAATTCTTCTTCGACATTAATCGTGACCGGACGAATGCCGCCTGAAAAATAAGGACCTACCGGTGAAAGAATGATCATAAACTTATACATCTTCGAAGGTGCCACAGCAAGGCTCGGCTCCGTCGCTATAATGAACGGACGGATATATAAGGACGTGCCTTCAAATTCCGGCACCCAGTCCCTTTCCAAATCGATCAACTTTTTCAAATAATCCATAACGGCTTCTTCATCAATCGGCGGAATGCTCAATCGTTCGCTGGAAAGATTCAAACGCTCGAAGTTTTTTTCAGGTCTGAACAGCAGTACACGACCATCATCGGTACGATACGCTTTCAAGCCCTCAAATACGGTCTGGCCGTAATGAAAAATCATGGCAGCAGGATCAAGGGTCAGCGGTTCGTAAGGAACGATCCGCGGCTCATGCCACCCTTTGCTTTCTTCATAATCCATCACAAACATATGGTCCGTAAATGTTCGGCCAAAAGGGATCTGGCCACTATCCGGTTTTTGCTTTCTAAGGCGACTTTCTACAGTAGTTAATGATTGAGTCATAGGACAAATCTCCTTTTCCTGTCTTTGTTTACATCTATTCATTAAATGAACAAAGGATTAGATATTAGTATTCATTGTACGTGTAACGGCTGGACTTTTAAAGAGCCAGGTCTCCATTTTTAGAAAATTTCAACAGAGGACTGACCTGTATTCCACTTACACTCACTTCAAAGCGGTCTTACCCAACGTAAAAGACTAAAAGCAGTCCCCTTCACGAAGTACTCCCCCTTCTCATTTTTAAATGTTTTACAATTTGTGGTATTTTAAAATAAAAATTAAGTTTATCCAAGCTAAGGGGATTTGTTTTTCATCGGTGAAGAATACGAAGGGAGGATATAATGAATAAGTTTATGAGGATAACTGGGTTATCGGTAATGATCTTAACTACTATCTTATTTATGATTGATCTACTAAGGGAAGATTATGATCTAATAAATTACTGGTCTGTAGGCGTCATGCTGTATTTATTTACTGCAGGGTATAGAGAGTATTCAGAAGAAAATCGAACAATTTCGGGGGTACTCATGATGATCCTCACAGGTGGAACATTACTTACAGTATCAATCATGGTAGTAATCAGATGATTTTATCCTTCGATCAAGTCATTCCTAAAAAACTGAAGGATCCTCGGTTCAAAAGAAATCCGCTTTCAGCTCTATAGCCCCTGCCCCGATTTTTGCTATACTTTCCTTAGTCAGTAAAATGGAAAAGAGTGGTGACTCCTTGTGTTTAAAATCCTATTGGTCGAAGATGATGCGACCCTATATACAGAAATGAAAGACCGGTTAGCCCAGTGGTCCTATCAGGTTCATGGAATTACGGATTTTTCGAAAGTGATGGAAGAATTCACGGCCACCATGCCGCATCTTGTGATTATCGATATCCAGCTGCCCAAGTATGACGGCTTCCACTGGTGCCGCATGATTCGGGAACATTCCAACGTCCCGATTATCTTTCTATCTTCCCGCGATCACCCGACCGATATGGTCATGTCCATGAACCTGGGGGCTGATGATTTTGTACAGAAACCGTTTCACTTTGAAGTCTTAATTGCCAAAATTCAGGCCGTGCTCCGGCGTGTGTATAATTACAATGCGGAACCTCCCGCGCTGAAAACGTGGCTTGGTGCGACCATCGATTATGAGCGCAACCGGGTTCAACACAACGAGCAAACCATTGAGCTTACAAAAAACGAAATGTTCATCCTGAAATTACTCGTGGAACGGAAAAACAAAATTGTCAGCCGTGAGGATTTGATTACTAGCTTGTGGGAAGATGAGCGATTTGTCAGTGATAACACACTCACGGTGAATGTGAACCGATTACGGAAAAAGCTATCCGACCTCGGTCTTGGCGGTTCCATTCATACAAAAGTCGGGCAGGGCTATACGGCCATCGAAAAGGCCGAATCATGATCCGGAAATTTCTCCTGGAAAAAATCAGCTGGATTGGTTTCTTTCTTATCCTTCAGCTTCTCGCCCTGCTCCTCGCCTATGTAGATACGAATCTATCCCTAAGCTCGATGTATTATTACACGTTTTTATCGTCGCTCCTCTTTCTGATTTTTTTATTTATCCGGTACCAGAAGGAAACCCGATTTTACAGAGAGATGAACGACCGAGCAGTCAATCTCGATGTGACCACGATTCCCGATGCAGAAAGCCCGTTTGAAAAGATCATCGAGACGAGCGTGATCGACCAAATGGAACAGTTAAAAAAGGAATCCTCCCACAATCATTCGCTGTTAGAGCAGGAAAAAGACGACATGCTTGCCTGGATTCATGAAGTCAAAACCCCGCTCACGTCGATGCATTTGATTTTTGACCGCATCAGCGACCAGAAAACACGATCCCAGCTCACCTACGAATGGCTGCGAATTCACTTGTTGCTCGATCAGCAGTTACATAAAAAGCGAATGCCTTTTATCGAAAATGATTTATACATGGAAGAAATTCAACTGGAGCCGCTGATTTTCTCAGAATTGAAGACCCTGCAGTCGTGGTGTATTCAAAAAGGGATCGGCTTTGATATCGATTTGGAAGTGGCGTCTGTACTATCCGACAGCAAGTGGCTCGCCTTTATGCTCCGGCAGCTCCTCACCAATGGGGTTAAATACAGCGAAGCCTCTGAAATTATGGTACGCAGCTTCGAAGAAAATGGACAAACCAGGCTGGCTGTAACCGATACAGGACGCGGAATTGACGCAAGAGATCTGCCGAGGATTTTTGATAAAGGCTTTACGTCGACAATGGCTCACCACGATCATGGCGCCACAGGAATGGGGCTGTACTTAACTCACAAAGCTGCCGACTCCCTGAACATTAACATAGAGGTCGATTCTAAACTTGGAGAGGGCACGACGTTTACGCTGATATTTCCTAAGCGGAATGATTTTGTGGAAATCCGAGATCTATAGTGTGGTAAAAAGCTTGTAAAAAGCAACGATTTTTTACAAGCTTTTTTGTGTTGAACGTAGAAAAAAGCACACCTCCCCCGGAGCATGACTGATCGATATGACAAAAATGTCACTTTGTATTGGTTCATTGTTAGGTCATTGAAAGGAAAAAGAATCGAGAAATTTATACAATAAAATTAACAAATAAAGGGGGAAGCGAGATGAACATTTTAGAAGGATACAAAATTCACAAAAGCTACGGCAACAAGTTTACGAAACAGCATGTGCTGATGGGAATTGATATGAGTATAGAAAAAGGGGAATTTGTCAGCATTATGGGCGCGTCCGGTTCCGGCAAAACGACCTTGCTGAACGTCCTCTCTTCCATCGATCGTGTGAGTCACGGGACCATTACGATCAACGGAGAGGAAATTACCGGCCGCAAAGACAAACAGCTGGCGGAATTCAGAAAGCATCATCTCGGCTTTATTTTTCAAGAATACAACTTGCTCGATACCCTAACGGTGAAAGAAAATATTCTCCTGCCGTTATCGATCGCTAAAGTTTCAAAAAAAGAAGCGAACCGGAAATTCGATGCGGTAGCGGAAGAGCTGGGGATTACGGATGTCCAGGATAAATACCCAAACGAAATTTCCGGAGGTCAGAAACAGCGTACGTCTGCGGCACGCGCCTTTATCCACGAACCAAGTATTATTTTTGCGGATGAACCGACCGGAGCGCTGGATTCTAAATCCGCTTCTGACCTTCTCAATAAACTCAGTGATTTAAATGAAAAGAGAGATTCCACGATTGCGATGGTTACCCACGACCCGGTCGCCGCCAGCTACTCAAGACGCGTCATTTTTATTAAAGACGGGCAGATTTATACGCAATTACGAAAAGGCGACCAGACGCGGAACGCTTTTTTGAAAGACATTATGAAAACACAGGGCGTGCTTGGCGGGGTGCAGTATGAACATTAACCAGATCATTCTCCGCAATTTGAAAAAGAACCTGAAAAATTATTACTTATATGTATTTGCGCTGATTTTCAGTGTGGCGCTCTATTTTGCTTTTGTTACCTTGCAATATGACCCGGCCATGGATAGTACGAAGGGTACACTGAAAGGCGGCGCGGCCGTTCGGGCAGCATCGGTCTTATTAATTGGCATTGTTGCGGTGTTCCTCATTTATGCGAATAACATTTTTATTAAACGGAGAAGTAAGGAAATCGGCATGTTTCAGCTGATCGGTATGACGAAAAATAGGATCTTCCGCATTCTTAGTGCGGAGAACTTAATCATTTATTTTGGTTCGTTGATCATCGGGATCTTTCTTGGTTTTGCTGTTTCAAAGCTGATTCTCATGATTTTATTCCAGATCACAGATGTAGAAACGGCAGCTACCCTGAGATTTTCGCTTAAAGCTATGGTGCAGACACTCGGCGTCTGTGGCGGGATCTATGGGCTCATTATGGGAATGAACTACCTGTTCATTCAGAGGCAGACGATTCTTTCCCTTTTCCGCACCTCTTCCAAAACCGAAGGCAAAGTAGGCCGGATCTCACTATTTGAAATCATTATGGGGATTCTTGGGCTTGGACTCATTTCCACGGGATATTATGTTTCTTCCCAGCTATTTTCCGGGTCGACAACCTCCATGAACAGCTTGTTCGGAACAATGATTTTTATTCTCGCATCCGTCATCATTGGCACGTACTTCTTTTATAAAGGATCGGTACGGTTTGTGGCGAATATCATTCGAAAGAATAAGCAGGGCTATATGAATATTAATGAAGTGCTGTCTCTGTCATCAGTCATGTTCCGCATGAAATCCAATGCGATGCTGCTGACGATTATTACGACGGTATCCGCTCTTGCGATTGGGCTCTTGTCCTTAAGCTACATCTCTTTCTATTCTGCCGAAAACTCAGCAGGAAATGGCACTCCGGACGATTTTTCGTTTGTGACAGAAGCGCAGGCGGAAGAGTTTACTGAAAAGCTTGACGGAATCCCTTACACCGAAGAGAAGATTGATGTTATAAGGGTAGCCGTTAATGTGGAGGAGATTGTAGGCTCAGATATGGAAGGGATGGCTTTCCAATCAGGAGAAATGACACTGGCCGTGATAAAAGATCAGGCGGTCCCTGGAATTGATGTTGGTGAAAACCAGACCATCTTCACCGGCTTTTACGATGCCCTGCAGCGAATGATGCAACTGGAAGACTCAGGAGAGCTAGTGTTTAAGGGAAAAGAAGAATCCTTTACTTTAAACTTTTTAGGAGTTTCAAAACAGAGCGTCCTATCTGGTTACTTTTCTGGAGGAGGTCTGCCCACTGCGGTCGTAGATGAAACTGTTTATGAGAAGCTGTCCCAAGATTTAAATCCTAAACTCCAGGGAGAGTACTCCCAATACATTGGTATTAACCTGGAGGCTGAAGATCAGGTGGAAAAAGCGGATGAAGTGTTCCAGAGTCTTGCTCTTAGCAGTGATGTAGGAACCGCATCAGATTACGCGATTACTCAAAACCAGAAACAGAATATGGGACTCGTCATGTTTATCGTCGGTTTCTTAGGACTCACCTTCTTAATCACATCCGGATGTATTCTTTATTTCAAACAAATGGATGAAGGCGAAGAGGAGCGACCGAACTATACAATTTTAAGAAAGCTTGGCTATACGAACCGTGATTTACTGCGAGGCATCCAGGGCAAACAGGTCTTTAACTTTGGCATCCCGCTGCTGGTTGGACTCCTGCACAGCTACTTTGCAGTCCAGTCAGGCTGGTTTTTCTTCGGAACCGAGCTATGGATCCCCATGTTCATCGTGATGGGCGTCTACACCGCTCTCTATTCCATATTCGGCTTGCTCTCCGTCCTCTACTACAAACGCATCATCAAAGAAGCCCTGTAAGTTTGATCATTTGATCGTTTGATACATTTATTTCCACCTCAGGTCATCCAGAAACTGGATGACCTGAGGTGGAATATTTTGGGGCATCACTTGCTCAGTCGGTTTTCGTAGAGTTGTTTGTTCTCTTCGTCGAAGCAGACGAAATAGACGTGTTCGATTTCTTCGTGCTCCTCTAAATAGTCCTGAACGGTGCGGATCGCAATTTCGGCCGCTTCTTCTTTAGGGAAGCCATAAATGCCGGTACTGATATTCGGGAAAGCCACGGTTCGAAGGCCGTGTTCCGATGCCCGTTTCAGGGAATTGCGATAGCAGTCTGCCAGCCGGTCCGCCTCATTTTTATGACCTCCATTCCAAACGGGGCCAACGGTATGAATCACTTTCTCAGATGGCATCTTTCCTGCTGTCGTCACCACCGCTTCACCTGTTTCACATCCGTCAAACTTCTTACTCTCTTCCATAATCGATGGACCGCCGGCCCGGTGAATCGCTCCATCAACACCGCCGCCCCCGGCGAGCTTTTTGTTCGCGGCATTCACGACCGCATCGACCTCCATTTTGGTAATATCCCCCTGGATGACTTCGATCTTATGATTCACATGTACCCACTCCTTTTGAATATAATGTAAGCATGTCCGACTTACGGAAGCTTGTTCATTTGTTATAGTAAAGATAGAGAAAGTTTGAGGTGAAGTTATGGATCCGGAAAATCTACTCCATAAAGTCAGCAAGCACACCCCGTCCATCCTTGGAAGTAAAAATTTCGTGAAATTCGCGATTCTGCTTCCGCTTATCGAAAAAGATAACGAAACACACGTCCTGTTTGAAGTTCGTTCTCATAAAATGAGAAGGCAGCCCGGTGAGATCTGTTTTCCCGGCGGCAGAATTGATCTGCAGGATCCCGACGCAAAAGCAGCAGCCCTCAGGGAAACAAGGGAGGAACTGGGCATACCTGAACGGGATTTGCTGCACGTTCACCCCCTGGATTACCTGGTTTCCCCTTTTGGAATGATTGTGTATCCTTATGCGGGCTACGTTAACCACCCTTACAGCGCTGTTGATCCCAATCCGGATGAAGTCGGTGATGTATTCACGGTTCCCTTATCCTATTTAATGGAAACCGAACCCGAAATCCATCACGTGGGATTCGAGGCAAGACCTAAGGAAAATTTCCCTTTTGAATTAATTGAGGGAGGCAAGGACTACAACTGGCAGACGCGCCAGTTCGAGGAGTACTTTTACAAGTATGAGGATAAAGTGATCTGGGGGCTGACGGCACGCATTCTCTCCCACTTTATTGACATGATTTCTTCTGAAAACTAAGCAGAAAAGCAGCTTCCCAACGCGGAAGCTGCTTTTTTCGTTTGAATCAAAACGTATATATGTACTTCCAGTTAACGGTCGACATCTTAAGGAAAAAAAGAGAAAACAGCGGAAGCTATTCCAACTATTAAACTCACAAAAATTAAAGTCTTCAATGTGCGCTTATAAACTTGATGCTCTCTTCGATTCACCTCATAAATATCCCACAAAAATTGTAGAAGGAGAATAATAATTAAAGACACACCTATATACATACTAGGTACTCCCCCAAAAGACATCGCCAAAACTGTAAATAAAGCCGAAAAACCTACTATAGATTCCTCTTTCTTTATTTTCTTCTCCATCTCTTCGTCCATAACATCCGTCCTTTCACCACATACTCCATTAAGAAGAGCTCATAGCGTTATCCAGAATATAAACAGGGCCGGCTAAAAGAATAGAAAAAATAATCGCTGATTTAAATCTTCTCTGTAAGTACATCCCTGCGATTAAAATAACCACAATAATTAAATTGATTATGATAACAAGGATAGAGATAATCTCCGAGTAATCCCGAAAAGCATACGAGGAGACCACAAAGATTAATATCGAGATAGGAATGGTAAAATAAGAAGAAATCTTTTCGAACTTTTCCACTATGTAAAACACCCCTATCATTTTACAGTTTGAACCAATTCACTATACTTCTCAATCTGCGCCATCCACCGCCCCACTTTATCAAAATTAATAAAACATAGAATAAAACCTTTTTATGGATAAAAGCATAGGATAGATGAACCTTTACTTACCGGGAGGACCATTATCTATGAATTACTATCCTTATCCTTCGTACCCCCAGGACTTTATGCGTTCACAAAAAAAGCTCATTCAGGCAATTGAAAAAGCGATTAACGGTGAATACAGCGCGATTTCCTGCTACAATAAGCTGGCGCAGCTCGCGCCGGACAAACTGACTAAAAAACGCATTGAGGAAATACGCAGAGATGAACAGCGTCACTATACAGAGTTCCGCAGGCTCTATACCCAATTAACCGGAGGCGGACAGCCGACGCCGCAAATCACTGAGGAATGCCCCGATTTCTTTGAAAAAGGCATTGCCCTTGCCTTCAATGATGAACAGGAAACGGTTGATTTTTATTTAGATATAGCCGATCAGGCTCAAGACCCCTCCGTAAAAGCAATCTTCCGCCGTGCTGCTGCAGATGAACAGAACCACGCAGTCTGGTTTTTATCTTTTCAGATGAAAAGTGGTGGAAATTCGGAAAATGAACGTCAGACGGAAGAGGAATTCGGCGCTAAGGGAGCCATGAATGCTTCCACTTTAACCATTCCTGACATGCTTACTTACGCGATGCAGGATGAGTATCTAGCCCAGGCCAGGTATGACGACATTTTAAACGCGTTCGGAAATGTTCGTACATTTGCACGGATCAAAGAAGCGGAATTACGGCATATCGCTGCTTTAAATACGCTTTTTACGCGCTATCAGGTGCCATTACCTGAGGACATCTCCCAGGTATTTGTCGTAACCCCCGAAAATATTAAAGGAGCCTATGGGGCTGGCGTTCGAGGCGAAATCGATAATATCGCGATGTACAACAAATTCTTAACGTATCAGCTTCCTGCCGATATGAGGACAGTGTTTACGCAGCTTCGAGATGCATCGGTGAATCATTTGGCTGCATTTGAGAGAGGGCTCGAGCGAGAATAGAGGCAGAGCCCCTCCCTCTTTCGGAACGATGCCCATTAACTTTTTTATAAAAAATGCTTCCGAAGGCTTTGATCAAGTGCATCCGGGGTCCTTATGATGTACGTCTACGCTTCCGAATGACAAAGAACAACATGACACCTAATAGAAGGACGCCCGCCGCTGTCAGAATAATATTTCGAACGTTCGGAACCGCTGCTTCCACCATGAGCTCTGTGGTTCCGGCGGTTTTAATATTCCACGTTAATACATCGCCGTTTACTTCATCGGCATTGTGATCCTCAGGGGAAATCGGCAGGTCCAGCGTGAAGGTCAGATCCAGCTGATTGGAAACGAGCTGCTGCATCCCGCCTAATAAACCTGAATTTTCAAGATCCAGTTCCCCTTCGACACGGTACGTTTTCGTAAAAAAGCCATCCTCCACGGACACATCGAGCGGTACATTACTCATGGAACCTCCTGTGCCAGTCTCACTAACAGCGCCCATTGAAGGGATCACCTGCATATCCTGAGCATTCTCAAACGACTCCGTGGCTTTAAACCCCTTGTAGCCTTCTTCCGTATAGGATTCGACGGTATAGCCTTGCGCTTCCAATTCATCATTAACGGAGCTTAGCATAGTCTCTGCACGCTGGCCGAACTGCTCATAGGTACTCTCTTCAACTCCGAGTGTGATCGTACTTGTTCCGCTGCCATCTTTATTAATTTTTACACCTATATCTCCCTGCACGCAGGCGGTTAATAGAATAAGCAGACCGGCAGCTATAAGTATCCAGGTTTTTTTCAAGGTCATCTCCCCCATGTATATGTATGTACTTATCATTATACGGGAAGGCAGCGGAAGACTTAACGAAAAAAATCGTCACGTGATGCAATCATAAAGAAAAGACTAAGTAACATAGACTCCTGCCACGTTTCCGAGAAAGGATGCACGTCACGCATGATTCCCTGAACGCTTGGAGATTATAAAAGCAGGAGGGATCATCATGAACGAGCGCAACTTATCAATTGAAGAATTTAACGAACTTCTGCAGCAATGGAGCGGGAACACCATCCGGATTACGAAGCACGAACTTCGTGACCAGGACACCGTTTATATGAACTTAGATCATATTGATTACTCGAAAGATACGAGAAGAATGGACGATTATGAGCCGATGCACGCTTTACACCTGCACGGTACAGGCAGAACGGAAACGGATGCCCATAATGTTCAGCCGCTTCCATCTACGTATTACGAGATTCCTTTAGAGGACTCTACTCAGTACCAGTTTGGCGAGAACCATTTCTCCCTTGTGACTGAGCGGGGCACCTATACCATACAGCTTATCCATTATTAAAGTGCAGCGTTTGTCCGGAGAGGACAGGCGCTTTTTTAATGAGGAAAAATGTCAGACGGAATTCCTTGCACTTCTCCCCTTCCACACCCGATACTAGAAATAGAAACCTTCTAAGACAAACTTCATGAACTCTCTAAAACTTCATGAAAGAGGAGATAGCTATGAAAAAGAGGATTCCCCTTCGATATACAGGTGCTTTTCAAAACAAAGCCTCTGGCAATCCCGGCGAATGGTATCTCGGTGAAACCCCCAATCCCGTCTCGGAAACCAAACGCCCGATCCTGTTCGTCCACGGATTTAATCGATCCGCTGACACCTGGTATGAGAGCAATGACATGTATGCGACCGCTTACGAGAACGGCTACGAAACTGCCTTTATCGATGTATATCCGGACCGAAACATGTGGGAGAACGGAGCTTTACTCGCACAAAAAATAAAGGAAATCTACCAGCATTTTGGAGAAAAAATCGTAGTGGTCGCCCACAGTAAAGGTGGCCTTGATACGCAGGTCGCTCTCGTTCACTATGGTGCCGATCCCTATATCGAACGAATGATCACGCTCGCCACTCCTTATTACGGTTCGCAACTAGCGGATTTAGCCTACAGCCGCTGGGCCAGCTGGCTGGCGAATATACTCGGAAGTAAAAATGAAGCCACCTACTCCCTGCAAACTGGCTACATGAGCCAGTTCCGCTCCGAAACAGACAGCCAGCCCAATGTATTACAAACCCCGATTTATACTTTAGCAGGTACGAAATGGGGCCGCTTCGGCACCTCCTTATACTGGGGCGGATTATACTTACGTGCTTACGGCAGCAATGATGGAGCCGTGACGGTGAATAGCTCGCGGTTAGTGTATGCAACCGACATCGGCGCCGGTGACTGGAACCACACGACCATTAAAGAAGGTTCTGCCACCTTCAACAAGTTTGCGCCTTACTTACAAGAGCAGGTGGAATCATTGGCGAATCACCAGGCCGCAAGCACTGCCCATGGCGTGCATGAGCCCGCTGCCAGCAATTATATAAGCGGCGGAGAATTTACCGGTACGAAGACAGAAACCATCTATGTGGAAAAAGGGGTTCAGGAACTGACCGTCAACTGGGCAACCGCTCAGGCTTCCACCCGTTTGATTCTCACCGATCCGAGCGGCGGAACACACGAGAAATTCACCACCACTCATGATGAAACTACTTTTTTCGAAGGAGCTTACCACCATACGTTTGCCGAGGAGAACCCTGAACCAGGAGCGTGGACATTAGAAGCAAGTTCCCTCCAGCAAGAGCATTACTTATTGACGGCCTCCTTTACGAGCCCTCTCAATAATTTACTCAGCACGGCTCTTTCCAGCGAGGACAGAAAGCTCAGAATCAACGCTCAGAACCTGGAGTTTCAAACCGATGTAACGATCGATTATTACAAAAATGGCCAGTTGCAGCTCAGCGATATGAAAGCCAGTCAGGTAAGCAAAACCGACTTCCACGTACCCGACCTCGGCGAAGGTATGTATAATATGACGATGAATATTCACGGAAGCTATGCCCAGCAGCCTTTTCGACGTACCATCATTCAATCCATTTATGCAGATGACCACGGTAACCTCTACTAAAGCGAGCGGAGCGAGGGCCTCTCCGCTCCTGTAATCTTTTGTAGATATTTGTAAAATGATTATCATCTTAGCTTAATGTCCCTGAAACCTCCTTGGAAAAATTCTCTGTTAGACTAAGGATTAGTTTGAAAGACACGCACTATTCAACATACATCGTTTCAAAACGACAGGAAGTACATAAATCAGATACACAAGACAGCCCTCTTTCAAACTTCTATTGCCCAACGTCCGCAGGAATTTACAACAAGGAGGAGTTTGAATGTATAAATCTAGATCATCCGTACGAAAATATGTGGTTTCATCCACTATGGCCGCAACCATCGTCCTCTCGCCTATGGCAGCTCAGGGTGTATTTGCGCAGGCGAATCCAGACCAAATAGAGGAAAGTGACGCTCAAGAGTCTTCAGAAATTTCCTTCCTGCATAAAGGGGATCAAGGGGAAAGTGTAGAAGCTCTGCAAACTAAACTTCAATCGCTTGGTTATTATACATATAGCCTGGACGGCCTTTTCGGCCCGATTACCGAAGACGCCGTGGAAGAGTTTCAAGCTGATCAAGGTCTCAAGGTAGATGGATTGGCGGGACCGAATACAATGGCCGCGCTATCATCCACCGAAGATACAGGTAAAGAGACTGATGAAGATGAAGCTCAAGATGAACAGGAAGCAGAAGAAGCACCTGAGGAAGAAGTATCAGCTTCTGGAGAAGTGGATTCCGAATCCAGCGAAGTGGCTGAGGTTGCCGAAGATCTCATCGGCGTCCCTTATGTCTGGGGCGGTACCACACCAGACGGTTTCGACAGCAGCGGCTTCATTCAATATGCTTATGAGCAAGCCGGAATAGACCTATCCCGTACGCACCGTGCGAATTGGAGTAATAACGGCGAATTCGTCGAGTCACCGGACGTTGGGGATCTTGTCTTTTTCGAAGACACCTATGATGTAAACGGCGCTTCTCACAGCGGCATTTATGTAGGGGATAACAAGATCGTTCACGCAGGAAATGACGGTATTGAATACGCCGATCTGACGAATGACTACTGGCAGGACCATTATTTAGGCACGAAGTCTTTTGAATAATAATTAGAAAAAGCTGACCCCCTGCATGAAGCTTTGGGTCAGCTTTTTGATTACATAGCTCTAGTAAATTTCCAAGTTGATTTGCACTAAAGCTCCCATTACTTGAAGACTCAGTTTCGAGACTTTTGAGAGAATTAGGTACTGCGGGGGACGATTTCGCTTTCCGGCCCTGCACGACGCAGGGTCGTTCGACGTTGCCACAGGACGTGGCGATCTTAGTCGAACATCCCTTGTGCTGAGCCTCCTCGGGCTTGACAGCCCTGCGGGATCTTACCGATCATGTTCATCCGGTTCTTACACTTTTTTAGTCTTAATCAAATATCAGAACATAAACGACATGGAGAGCTATCCAGCTCCAGCACCTAGCGTCTAGTGAGACTTCCCTCACTTCTGTACGATAAGGCAACATCGAATCGCTCCGCTCTTCGTGTTTTCTTTATCTCCGCCAGCTCAGTCCAGTCCATACGCCGCTGACCAAGGTGCTTCCGCTTTTAATCTAGGAGTCTACATCGTCCCCCTCCGGACCTGGCCGAATCAGAAACTCGAAACCACTAAATCTCCTGTCTGCTTGGTGAGAATAAGCATGGGATAAGGAGTGTATTTTCATGCTAGAACGATGTAAAAAGCTTGTCATATAAGCAATTAAGGCCTATTTAGAAGGAGAGCATTCACTTTTATGGAAGGGTCCGTTATTCTCACTCAGCTGGGTTGGTGGGGAAATGGCGAGACTCCCATGGGAGAAGGAACTAGGTGAGATCCCGCAGGGAGTGAAACGAGCGAGGAAGCTCACCGTTCCCCCATAGGAAAGCGAGTTATTTCCCCACCAGCCCTTTTCCATAACAACATAACGGATCCAAATTATCTCGAAACTGAGTCTTCAGCTAAACGGCCCTATTACGTAATCAACCTCTTATAAAAAATCACCCATAACTTTTTTACAAAGTCTCTTCCTTAGCGCTTACCCTAAGACGATTGTTTTTTGAGCATCTTCTTCACGACTTTGGCTGAATGCACTTTCGTATCCAGACACGGAGAGACTTCGGTTTCATAGTTCTGGTTCCTAAGAGCGTCTTTTAACTCGGAAATGGTATCACAATCCGGGAAGCGATTGTAGATCGATCCATACTGCAGGTACTGGTGCGTGTCACTGCCGCCTACTACTGGCGTGTCATACTGTCTGCCTAGATTTTCTACTCGCTGTTTCATCGTCTTGCCGTACTTGAATAAATCCTTGCCGTTAATATCAAATGCATCAAATTGACGCAGGATCTCCTCATCATGATGCACCCACGGAGTAGATTCTCGATAAGGGTGCGCCGCAATTTTAAGAACATCATAGTCAGCCAGAAATTCTACTAAATCCTTCACGTTTATAAACTGATCTTCCTCTTCGTGACCGATTAATCGTTTTCTGATGGCCTTAATGCTGTCACGATCTCCCACCACTAAAAAGTGGCCCGTTTCTTTTACATCAATTTCAATTCCAGGGAAAACCTTTAACTCACCTACCTGGTAATGGTCCCCTTGATAAGGAAAGACCTCTTCCATTTCTTCATAAAAGGATAAAAAGTTCTCTGCGTTAAAATGTTCGGTAATGGCCACAGCATCAAGTCCATTTTCATGGGCTGATCCCATTTTTTCTTTAAATTCTTCCGTAGATACGGGGATTTTTTTGGATAAATTGGCGTGTGTGTGGAAATCAATATTCATCATCGGATCCCTCTTTCTTTTCTATTTATAATGGATAATAGTTCCCTGCTGCGTAGATTACGAGTAAGATAGCGATGGAAAGCAGAGAAAATCTATAATCCTGGGTTGTCAGTTTCAGATGTGACAGCTTTTGTTTCTTAGCTTCTTTGTTATGAAGGGAATAAGAAAACCCTTTGACCTCTAAAGCTTCTACTGTTGTACGAGTTTTCTTCGCAGTGTTCAGCATCATCGGATAGAACGCTTTGACGACGATTTTGGAATAATAATAGACGGTTTTCCACTTCAGGATGCCGCCGTTCACTGGCGCTTTCCCTCTTAAGCGGAACGAAAGGATAATCTGCTGATACTCATCTAATAAAATAGGAAGCATGCGGTATCCATACGATACGGCGAAGCTGAACTGGGCTGGGACGCCGAAGCTTAGTAACGCATCACTGAGCTTCTCCGGGTCCATGCTGGCAAAGGCGGCAATACTCGCGATCGACATAATCGTTATTTTCATCGTGAAGGTAATTAAGGAGGAAAACGCAGCCCATTCCCCTCCGAACAATAATACTAAGAGGAGGATATAAAATAATTCTCCGATCACCCCTATCGTCAATAAACCTATGATCAGGGGGCTGACGCGTGAAACTAATGAAATAATCGTCGTATAGACAAGCAGACCTACCAGAATCGTCTGGTTAAACGTAAACCAGGGAAGCAGGCTGACAATGAAATACCAGACAATAATTAATCTCGGGTCTTTTTTTCCCATATAGGAATCTTTCTTACCGAAAGCGGTTTTCAATAACTCCAGTTTGATCCATTCTAAATTGTACGTTTTCTTCAAGCGGCTAACGAACTCCATAGCTCTCCTCCCTTTCTACATCGTTCATAAAATCGGAGATGGATAAAGCTACAGGATCTAACATCAACTGATTGGAAAGCTGAACAATTTGAGGAGGAATTAATCCGGCCCGGTCACAAATCTGCTCCTTGGCAAACAAGTCCACCGGTGCCCCATCAAAGACAATTTTTCCTTTATCCATAACAATCACCCGGCTGGCCCACTCGGCGACTAATTGCATATCGTGGGTAGCAATCAAGACACTTTTCACTTGCTCGCTGACTTGATGCAGGGTTCTGACCATCTCCTGACGGCTTTTCACATCAAGGCTTGCGGTCGGTTCGTCTAACATAAGCAGCGAAGGCTGAATCGCAAGCCCGATCGCTAACGAGGACCTTCTTTGCTGCCCGCCGCTCAGTAAACGTCCGTCTTTTTCAATCACTTCTTCCAGACGAAAAGAAGTAACCAGCTGCTGCAGGAAGTCATCCATCTGCAGTTCTCTTGAATCCGCAAAGAAGGATAAGTCTTTCGATATGCTATCCTCGATAAACATCTCTTCTGGATTTTGAAACACGTACGCTACGACCTGTGATAGTTTCTCGAGTGACGTCTTTTCAAGCTCGCACGGCCCAATATGTCCTGTGCCTTCTGAAGGTTTGATAATTCCAGCCAGACATTTCATCAGCGTAGACTTGCCGGCTCCGTTCGTACCGACTAAAGCAATCCGCTCTTTTTCTTTAATCGATAGATCAAGATCATCTAATATGGTAATTTTCTGGTTTTTCAGGGACTTGGCATAGTGGCTCACATGCTCAAGACTCACGATTTCTTCTGTATCTTCGTTTACTTCAGAAACACGCCTCTCTCTGCCTGTATCCTTCCTTTTATAACCCCCAAAGTAGTCCACGGCTTCATTGATGGTGATGGGCAGACTGTTTTTTTCCGGATTCCTGGCGCCAACAGCCGCCTGGGTCACCTGTGGCGGGAAGATCTGACGGACAAGTAGATCGTCAATCCGTTGAAGTCCGGTTTTCACATCATGCTTCCATAGCACGCCTCCCTGATCGAGCAGCGCTACATCCGAGCAGAAATCAGCGATGAATTCGGTATGATGTTCAATGACGATAATGGTCTTGCCATGCTCTTGTTGAAGAATTTTTAACTTCTCGTAAATTTCCTTCGCATGATGCGGATCCAGCTGCGCGACAGGCTCATCAATAATAAGGATCTCCGGATTTAAGGCTAAAACGCCTGCGATCGCTGTTAAGTGCTTTTGTCCACCGCTAAGCTGCCAGATACTTTTATCTTTAATATCCGTTAACCCCAGCACATCCAGGGCCCATTCGGCTTTTTCTTTAAAATCAGGTTCTCCGAAGTTTAAAGGGGCAAAGACGACATCCTCAAATACCGTCGGACGCATTAATTGGTTCTCGAAATCCTGATACACATAACCTACTTTCTGACTCAACACAGCGACAGCAGATTCATACATATTAATTCCGTCTACAGAAACGGAGCCTTCGAAGTCCCCGGTATAATAATGCGGAATCAGCCCATTGATGGTTTTACATAAGGTGGACTTGCCGCTTCCATTGCCACCGATAATCGCTAGAAATTCTCCCTTATTCACGGTAAGAGAGGAATCCTGGAGGACCCAATCCGTGCCTCCAGGATATTTAAAAGATACTTGATCGATCGTAATGATGGGTTCCTTCATGCTGACTTCCCTGCCTTACGCTGGCTGGAAGACCCCATCATTTTCACCGCGATCGATACTGCTACAACGAAGATGATAGCGGCAGCAGAAATCGGCAGCCAAATATACCCTTCTCCAAACTGTTCTAAGAACTCAGGCTCCCATACGGCGAAGTTAATATCCATCTCTGCCATAAATTCGGCCACGATTCCAACGAAGGTGAGGAAAATCGCGAGGATGACAAACCTTACCGACAACCATCCCGTCATAGAAGCTTTCACGCGACCTTCACGAGGCTTAATTCCGAGCAGAGGTTCAATTTTTCCATATAATCTGGGAATTAAATACAAGGTAGGAATCAGACCAAAAATAATGCCGGAAATTATCATTTCTGTCAGGAAGCTGAGTCCCTCAATCGCGAGGATCGATTCCGGCAATCCAGGCACGGCTTCTACTTCTTCAATGCCAAACCAGACCTTACCCACATCGACGATCGTACTTAGCATTTGATCAATGGCAATCCCGACAAGCGCTGCAATACCGATCTGCTTCTTACTTTTAAGATTGGTTACCAGCAGACCAGCAATGTACATGGCGAGTGTAAATTGAATAAAACCTTCTAATTCTCCAAGTCCACCAAAATCACCTAACAGTAAATCCCCAAAAATAATTTCGCCTACAGAAGCTCCTACTGCTGCATATAAAGGGTGAAAAAGCATAACTAATGACAAAGGAATAAAGGCAAGATACGAAACGGAAATTTCTACAGGACCTATTACAAATTCAGGCAGCAGCTCTGTGAATAAATTAGCCAGTCCAAACAAAGACATCGATAAAATAAAAATCATCATCTTCTGAGACTGCGAATACTGCTCACGGTTTAATTGGTTCATGTGAATGACCTCCCTAATATTTTTCTAATTCTTATGGTAAGAAACAAACGTAAATGGACTTCCCCGCTTTTCTATAAAGGTTTGTAAATAAAGTAAACATTTTTATAAGAATGAAAGTTTTTTTTCAAACGAAAAAGAAATCGGGTTATACTTCACGAGGGAGGGGTGGATATGGAGTCATTATTTTCACTGGAAGGAGTTCACTTAACTCCGAAGCAGAGAAGAATCGCCGATGTGGTGGAAAAAGAGGGAACGTCCATCGTTTATCACACGGAAAAGGAAATAGCCGATAAATCGGGGGTCAGCGTCCCCACGGTATCAAGGTTCTGGCCGCTTATCGGCTTTACGAATTTCAAGGATTTCAAGCAGGTGATGAAGGGCCGGATCGAAGTGACCCCGGAGAATAAATTTAAGAACTTCGCCGAGCAGATGGATGAAGATCACATCTTGAATCGACTGATTGAACATCATTTTAAAAATCTGGTTCAGACTGGCAACCATCTGAACAAAGAACATATGCAAAAAGCGATTCAGACGATCTGCACCGCTTCAGACGTATATATTTACGCACCCGCTTCATCGGAGGGACTTGGGGATCTACTAGAATTTCGGCTGAAACGGTTTGGTATTCGGATCGAACGGATCGCTAAAAGCGGATTTGAAGTCTACGAATCGATGCTGCACATGTCCTCAGCTTCGACCCTGATCGTTTTTCAATTTGTCGAGATGCTTGCTGAAACCCAGGCCTTATTTGAACATGCCAATTCCCTGGGAATGAAAATTATATTAATTACCGATCAATTGGTTTCGAACATGCATGAGTATGTAGACTATTCGCTTTACACACACCGCGGGGAAATGTGGGAATTCCATACGATGGTGGCCCCCGTCGCTGTTCTCGAGGCCATGGTGATGGGCGTGGGGCTGGAATTAGAGGAAGTATCACTGGAACGTTTAAAAACATTAAGTGACTTACGAAAAACGTATAAGCATTTAATACCGAAGTAAAATTATGGATCTGTTAAAGTTTATTGTTGATTATTCATAAGAGGCTTATTACACAATAGGGCCGGTTAGTTGAAGACTCAGTTTCGAGATATCTTGGGTCCGTTACAATATGAGGAGGGTGGGCTGGTGGGGAAATAACTCGCTTTCCTATGGGGAACGGTGAGCTTCCTCGCTCGTTTCACTCCCTGCGGGATCTCACCTAGTTCCTTCTCCCATGGGAGTCTCGCCATTTCCCCACCAACCCAGCTACGGGAGAATAACGGACCCTTTCAGAAAAGTGAATGCTTTCCTTCTAAATAGGTCCTAAATGCTTCTATGACAAGCTTTTCCACATCGTGCTAGCATGAAAATACACGCCTCATCCCATGCTTTTTTCTCACCAAGCAAACCGTGTATGAAGTGGTTTCGAGTCTCAGATTCGGCCAGGTCCGGAGGGGGACAATGTAGACTCCTGCGGGATGAACATGATCGGTGAGACCCCGGAAGTCGAAGACTGAGGAGGCTCAGCACATGCCCGCGGAAAGCGAAGTCGTCCCCCGAAGGACCTTCCTCATAACCAATATCTCGAAATCAAGTCTTCCAGTATCGGGAGCATTACTATTAAATCAACACAGAAGTTTAACAGATCCAAAATATAAAAAAGGATGACCCCTGCCTGAAGCAGAGATCATCCTTTTTTTAGTACCCTAACCTTATTGATGCTGCGAATTACTGATGGACCGGTTCTTTTTCCTTGAGCCCAAGCGTTCTCGCCGTGGAGCTGTGGATTTCGTTCAGAAGATCCTGATGCTCACTCAGCGATTTCCCGTAAGAAGGAACCATTTCCGTAAGCTTCGGCTCCCATTCATCCATATATTGCGGGAAGCATCGATCAAGCACGTCCATCATGACATGCACCGCCGTAGAAGCGCCCGGTGAAGCACCAAGCAGAGCCGCAATCGATCCATCGGCACTATTCACAATCTCGGTACCAAACTGCAGCGTGCCTTTGCCGCCTTCCTCGGTATCTTTAATCACCTGCACACGCTGGCCTGCGACAACAAGGTCCCAATCCTCGCTTTTCGCATCTGGGATAAATTCGCGCAGCGCTTCCATCCGCTGTTCTTTCGTCTGCAGGACCTGCCCGATCAAGTATTTCGTCAGCGATATTTCCTTCACGCCGGCCGCAAGCATCGTCAGGATATTACTTATTTTAATGGACGTGAATAAATCAGCGAGCGAACCCGCTTTTAGGAACTTCGGTGAGAAGCCGGCAAACGGGCCGAACAACAGCGACTGCTCATTATCGATGTACCTCGTATCCAAATGCGGTACAGACATCGGAGGAGCCCCTGCTGCCGCCTTGCCATAGACTTTCGCCTCATGCTGCTTCGCCACTTCCGGATTGTTACAGACCATGAACTGTCCGCTTACCGGAAAACCGCCGAAGCCTTTTCCTTCAGGCACACCGGATTTCTGCAGCAGATGCAGACTGCCGCCACCGCCGCCGACAAAGACGAAATCAGCGGAATGAAGCGCCGTTTGATCGCTGTCCATATGCTGGACTTTGACCATCCACGAGCCATCATCTGCACGTTTCACATCGTCCACGCGCTGATTATAGTGCAATTGAACGTCCTGGCTTTCCAAGTGATCAAACATCTTCTCGGTTAAGGTTCCGAAGTTTACATCGGTTCCGGTTTCCATTCGAGTCGCCGCCACCGGCTCATCCAGCGTGCGGTTCTTCATAATCAGCGGAATCCATTCCTTCAGCTTTTCCGGATCCTCGGAAAATTCCATCCCCTTAAATAGTGGATGATCGGTCATCGTTTCATAACGCTTTTTCAAAAAGTTAATGTTGTCTCTGCCGTGTACGAGACTCATATGAGGCAGGGAGCGCACGAATTCTTCCGGGTTATGGATGTAGCCTTTGCTTAGGAGGTAGGACCAATACTGCTTCGTAATCTGGAACTGTTCATTGATTTTAATCGCTTTACTGATATCGATCGATCCATCGCTCTGCTCTTTTGTGTAATTGAGTTCACAAAGTGCCGCATGGCCCGTCCCGGCGTTATTCCATACGTTCGAGCTTTCTCCACCTGTCTTATCAAGCTTTTCAAACACTTTAATATTCCAATCGGGTGCTAATTCTTTCAGAAGCGATCCTAATGTGGCACTCATGATGCCGGCGCCGATCAGGACGACATCCTTACTCGTTTCTCTGTTGGTCATTGTTAACCATCCTTATTCCTGAGTTTTGCAGAGAAGCTGCGAGCGGTATTCAGTCGCGCCTCTCCAATGATCATTTACTAGCTACCTATATGATAACGCTTTAACAGTGAAAAAGTCATGCTTCCTTACCCATTATACATGATTCATAACTGGTAAAAAAAGGTTCAATTATCCGGTAAGGGATTCCATGGTCCCCTCCCATTACCACGTCAGCCTGGAATCCTTGATTTCTTCTTCCCAAAAATCTTTTAATTCGTTAACCATTTGCATGGGAAGGACACCTTCTGAGGCACTCAGATTGTGGTTTAATTGCGGAATATTTTTAGCTCCAGGAATGATGACGGACACTTCTTTGTACGAAAGAATAAATCGCAGGGCTGCCTGTACCATCGAGTAGTCATTCCCTACAATACGACGAACTTGTTCGACTAACGTTCCTCTTCTTTCGATTTCCTCTGCACTCCACCTGCTTCTGATTCCACTAAAAGTACTGTTGGCATCGTACTTTCCGGTAAGCCAACCAGAATCTAGCGGAACCTTGGTAATGACGCCAACCCCTTGATGATGAGCGGATTCCATGGCGGCCGCCGGCTCTTGATGAAACAGGTTGAACATCACCTCAATGACCTGACTCTCCGTGTGGTTCAATAGTTCAGCCATCTCTTTTCCTGTATCGACCGAAGCCCCAAACGCTCTGATCTTTCCCTCGTCTTTCAGTTTTTGTAATACCTCAAACTGCGGACTATTTCCATGAAGAGAGGAGAAAGGAGGATTATGCAGGAGAAGACTATCCAGATAATCCGTCTGTAACCTTCGTAAACTATCTTCTACAGATGCTATCATTTTTTCAGGATCAAAGTTTTGTTCATCATTGGGATGATGGCCGCATTTACTGCTAATGACCACCTGATCTCTTTTTCCTTTAAGAGCTTGTCCCAGCAGTTCCTCACTTTTACCCGCGCCATAATTAGGAGCGGTATCAAAGAAATTGCAGCCCGAATCCATAGCTGCCTTCACTAAATCGATGGCTTCATGATCGGACATCTTTCCCCAGTCTTTCTCATTACCTAATTGCCACGCTCCAAAACCAACTTCGGACACTTGAATTCCTGTACTACCTAAGCTGCGTGTTTTCAATTTGGTTTTCACCTTCTCTGTTTCATTTTTAAGTTCAAGGTACGGATTAAGTAAAATAGATCGATGTTTCTTATGCGTTCTTATTCGACGAATGAATAGGAATAAACCTTCCACAGACAGTTTACACCCAAGAACGAACAAATTCTAATAGGAAGATGATGCACCGCTGTCATAAGAGTTCTATAAGAATCCTTAGACTCTTTTAGAAAAAGCACGGACAGCCTAGAGTTCAGTTGCTTCGACAACTCTATCATTCTTATGGATAGGGTTGTTTTTCTTTTTAAACAGAGTTCCAATCTCTGGAATGGTAAAATAGAATTAACTTACTACCTTTCGATACATGAGGAGGCGGAGCTGATATGTAAAACAGACGAATCAGTAGATCTTTAAAATGGAGGGGAGAGGATGACTTGGCTTTTAATTTCTTTGTAGGGGCGTTATTGGTTTTTACTATAGGAAACTATCTATTTTTCTTATGGGATCAACAGAAATATTGGTTGTCTTTAACGAAAATTAGAAAGACTTTGTACACTCTTTTTGTGAGTGCACTCGCTGTAGGACTGTTGGTGAGAGAGACACATCTATCTAATTGGCCGTTCATCTTAACACTTACGACTATCATAATATTTATGGATTTAGCGTTATTACTAACTCCAAGCATTATGAAGCTATGGAAAGCAGAGTTTGAACACAATAACGATTTGCAAAACATTATTCTGACATATGAAAAGGTGCGAAAAGCAAATTACCGACGTGTTGAAACCATGTCAGCCATGATTCAAAATGCACATAACTATTTTCCAGAGGATTACTTTCCGATGCTAAGTCGCGCTAGAGATATTGAAAGGTACCTAAAAGAGTACACAGATCTATATGGTATATCTGTTCAAGTGTCTCCCTTGGAAGTGTCTCCGCCTGAGTATAATCCTGGATGGGAAACAATGAGTGAAGAAGAAAAATATGAATATGAAGAAGTCCAGCCTGTATATGAAGCTATTTTAAGACAGTTGGACACCATTGAAGCCACTCATAATTTTGAGATGGGAAATCATAAAGAGGAATATGCCGATTACCTGCTTCAATATGAAGTGGTTTCTTTAATAGAGGAAGAAAGCATGATTGTTCCCGTGATCAACCAGAAAGAGCACTATTTAATAGTTTTGAAGAGTGAACGCGGGGAAGTATTAGAAATAGACGCTCTTCATATCGTTAATCTAACCAACCTGTATCACCTGTATCGTTAGCTATGTGTTATAATAAGTGTAAGAACACTTGTAAAAGGAGGGCTTACTATGAATATCAAACTTCCTCAGAAAACAAAAATTAGAGGCAAAGTTGTGAAAGGTGCTAACAATCGCCATGCCCGCTTCTCCAGGGAAGGACAAGTGACTACGTTATCGGAGCATTCCAAAAGTAAAACGACCAAAGAACTTGAAAGACTGAATAAAAAAGTAATGTCGTATCTGAATCGATAGAGTACAAACAGGGTGCCTCAATAAGCACCCTGTTTTTTTGTATAGATTTCCTGTCCTTTGAATAGAATGAGTAAAAACAAGGGAGAAGGGAGATCAAGCCCAATGGCTAAAGATCCCAAACGAATTGAAAAATTCAAGCGTGGCATTACTCATTTTTCAGAAGAAACGTTGGCTAATTCAAAAATGGCCAAGCTCCATAAAGAAGCCATGAAAAAGATTCTAGCGTATAAAGGAAGATTTGGTTGATAGATAGATTTACAAACGGTTTATGACTGGGTAACACAATAAACCCCCTTAACTTTGTCTTAGGAAGCAGCTTTTTCTTTCAAAATCCCTCCTAATAAAAAAGCGGCGATTCTAATTGAAGAACCTCATCCAGTATCCGTATTAAAAAAAGAGCTTCCACTTTCATGGAAGCTCTTTTCATATACTCCGATCATCTATGCCACTACTACAAAGCAGGTGAAAATAAACGAGCAAAAGATTCCTTGGTTCGCACCCATATCCCTCTATTTTGAAAAGCTTCTGCATCCACTTTATGGCTGTTCTCCATATCATGTTTATAGTTATCGATCAGACTCTGCACGCTTGAAGTCCGGAATAAGAAGGCATTCACTTCGAAATTTAAATTCAGGCTTCTAAAATCGACGTTAGCCGTCCCGATTGACGCAGACCGACCATCTACAATCATAATTTTCTGGTGCATAAACCCTTTTTGATACTGATAAATCTCAATTCCTTTATTGAGGAATTGAGCAAAATAAGACCGGGTGGCATATTTCGGTAAATAACCATCACTGATCTCGGGCACCATCAATTTAACCTCGACCCCTTTCTTCGCCGCCATGGACAGGGCCGTACGAATGTCCTTATCCGGCACGAAGTAAGGCGTAGCGATCCACACAGAATGCTTAGCGGTCGCAATCATATCGAAATAAAGCTCCGCAATCATGCCCTGATTGGCGTCAGGACCACTGCCCAGTATCTGTACCCCGCCAGAGTACTCCTCCTTATTCTGAACAGGCGTGTACGTATCCAGACCCAGGGTCTCATTTTTCAAATAGGACCAGTCAATCATGAAAATCGTCTGGAGACTTCGTATGGATTCTCCTTTTACTTTCAGGTGCGTATCCCGCCAGAAACCGATTTTAGGATGTCGTCCAAGATATTCATCACCGATATTTAGGCCGCCGACAAACGCAGTGTCGCCATCGACTACAATAATTTTCCGATGGGTGCGGAAATTAATCTTCTGAGTGAAGAATCCACTTGTTATAGAATGAAAACAAGCCATGTCGACACCAGCTTTTTTCATACTGCGCTTCGCATTCCCGGACATTCCAATACTGCCGGCCGCATCAAAAATGACCTTAACCTCAAGACCCTGTTCCGCTTTTTCCTTCAGAATATCGATAATCTCCTGGCCAATCTGGTCATCTCGAAAGGTATAGTACTCCATATGAATGTATTCTGTGGCTTCCCGTAAACGTTCTTTAATAGCAGGAAACGTCTCGTCCCCATCTTTTAAGACGGATACTTCAGAAGAGAAACTAATCGGAAAACCTGATTCCGCTTCGATTCTATTGGAAATAAACTGCTCCTCACTGGTCAGCTGATTCCAGCCACTAGATGTGTTTTTATCGATAGAAGAATCTAAATATCTTTGGTTATCCTCTCTTTTACTTTCGAATAAATGCCCTCTGACCTGTAATTGCCCTGAATAGACAAAGAAAACGTAACCTACCACCGGGAAAAATAGGATCGAATAGAGCCATAATAGTGTTTTGTGGGGCGAACGATTTTCCAAAATCAGTACATAACAGACAGATACTATGATTACTATATAAACAGCGGCGGCCGATACCCTGATCGGAAAGGGCTGCTCGCTGAATAACGTCAGATAAAATGTAATGCCGAGTAGTAGAATGAAAACGATTTGTCTCATTTGCTTCATTACGTGAACGTCTCCCTCTTTTTCTCCGTGTAAATCTTCCTATAATACATCTGCAAATTACCCTTTAGAAATAGCAAGTAAACATTGGTGTAGAAGGAAAAATAGGGACGCTGTTTAGTTCCCGATGCTACAGTCTAAAAACCAATAAAAAAACACGTACTATGACGTGTTTTTTGTGAAATGACCACAGGGCAGATCTTCACCCGCGGCAACTTCTCTTTGTCATTTCACTATAAAAATCCCTGAAACTAGCGGTGCTGATCGATCAGGATCGGGTTTCCATCAGGGTCTACCATAGTAATGTTTTCCGGCCCTTCCGTGGTTTCGTCAGCTTCAGATACCAGGTTCACTCCGTGTTCCTTAAGATGCTTCTGGATTTCCCGCACATCTGTAAATGGATTCACATCTTCGGCATTCTGATTCCAGCCAGGATTGAACGTTATGATGTTGTCTTCAAACATTCCCTGAAACAGACCAATGACACTGTTTTCATTCTTCATCATCAGCCAATTTTGCGTAATGTCACCCCCGAATACTTCAAATCCCAGCTTTTCATAAAAGGCTTTCGATGTATGAATGTCTTTCACACTTAAACTTATAGAAAAAGCACCTAAACGCATAAAAATCCCTCCTGGATATTTATTTGTACTTAGATAGGTTCGCTTTTATTGGGTAAAAGTCCTTTTTCACGTTCTCCATCTGCAAAAGTTTCCTTACTATATTTGTCCTAAATGGAAGCGGCCTATAAGCAAATACCCACAAGCCCAAATAAAAATCCCCCTCATGAAGAGGAGGATACATCCAGCGCCATCTTTAAATACTCGACAAACAACTCCGACTGCTCCTTCACTCTCACCTTTTCCTCAGGCAGAATGGCATGGTCAAGCGCCAGACCATCTACAAACGTAATAATCGATCTCGCTAACAACTCGCTATCATAGCGGTCGCTGAACTCTCCGGCTTCCTGACCGGCTTTAATGATTTCGTCGTAAATGCTCAGTCCTATCTCATACCGCTTCTCCCCATAGGCACGACGACGTTCATCGTTGCGGCCGGTGATGAAGAATTCGAGCTTGCTCGGGGCGAGCGGGTCCATATTCGTATCCGGACTTCCACCTTCCCCGAACATCAGCTCCATGAGCAGGGTCCAGTGCTGAGATGCTGATTCTTCAAGAGAAAAATCAGCCTCTTCCGCTTCCTGACTAAGTCCTTCTTCCAGAATCGCTTCGAACAGATCCTCTTTGTTGGAAAAGTATTGATAAAGCCCGCCCCGGCTGACATTGGCGGCTTCCATGACGTGCTTCATCGTCGTATGTTCATAGCCATGCTCGATAAAGACGCTGGTTGCGGCCTCCATAATGTCAGCTCGTCGTTGCTTCAGGTGCTCTTTGCTTACTCGTGGAGACATCTGCATTCCCTCGCTCTACTTTTCGTTTTGTCAGAAATCCAATCAGTGATACCAGGACGAGAAGGCTCGCCGTAATCGTAAACGTCGGAACCACTCCGATGATCGTCGCGATCCACCCTCCAAGCAGCGGACCAATGATCGTCGCCGTTGTCATCACGCTGTTGAGAACGCCGAACACGCGGCCCGTCATATGGACAGGCGTGTGGACTTGGACGGTCGCCTGGAAAGGGACGAAAATCAGGCTCGCTGAGAAGCCGGCCGTGAATCCGAGTCCCGGCCCCCAGAGGATGGAATAACCAAGGTCGTAATGGGCAAGGACACCCATCATGCCAAAGCTCGCGCCGATCCCACATACTCCGAGGAGCATGAGTGGATAGGGGTTGTAGTCGGTTTTTTTCGTTAGTAAAAAGCCAGCTGTGAACATCCCGAGACCCGATCCTGTCACAAGGTACCCGAATAAATCAGGAGAGGCATAGGTCAGCTCTCTGATCAGGACGATCAGTTGTGAATCGGCCATTTGGAGAATCAACAGGCTGAGTCCCACAAGTGTCAAACCAACCATCATGAAGCGGCTTGATTTGATAAAAGAAAATCCTAGTGCGAATTCCTTCTTAAAGGACTCCTGCGCAGCTTCACTTTTCGATAATTGATCATGGACGGCGTTCGGAATAAACAGCAGGATCACCGCCGAAACCGCGAAGGTGGCTGAGTCGATCATGAATACCTGCTGGGCACCGAATACCGTCACAAGCAAGCCACTCACAAGCGGACCGAGAATTTTAGTCGACGAATCGATCATCGAGGTAATCGACATCGCCCCTTTCATATCTTCCTCTGCCACGATTTCCTTCAGCTTCCCGTTTTTCGCTGGAATGAACAGCGAGGAAAAAATCCCGACCGCGAGAAGCGTGGCATAGACCATCCAGAGCGATGAAGCCACGGTTAAAAGAAGAATCAAAACCGCCCTGACTACATCCGAAACAATCATCAGCGTTTTCCGGCTGAAACGGTCAGCTACCATACCGGCAGCCGGGCCAAACAACGCCATCGGCACCGCTAAGCATAGAAATACGAACGAAACCTCAAGCGGTGAAGCTTCCCATTTCAAGCCGACCAGCGAAATGATAGCGACGATGCTGAGCCAGTCGCCGATGCTTGAGATCGCCTGGGCGGACATCAAGGTGATGTACCCTTTGTTTTTCAATAAACGCTGCATGTACGTGCCCCTCTCCCTAAAAAGACATTCGTGTCGTTTTGATTTGGTAATTTTAATTATAGCGACACCGATGTCGTTTTGCAATCTTTTTTTTAGAAATTAAAATGGGCGACCACTTTGTGAACGTGATCGCCCTGGAGTCTTTATTATATATCACTTCTTCACTGGGCCAGCTTCACACACTGACTATTATTGAATCAGCTTAGAACTTTTCCTTAAACTCATTCAGTATATGCTCTTTGAGCTGTCTCTTATCCTCTTCACTTAATTCGCTACTAACAGGAAACAGGGTGTCCTCCTCAAAGGTAAAATCTTCAGGAATCATAGATGTTAATGGATCATTCAACTCCTTAGTAACGTCCCCTTCCTTGGTAGTAGAATGAGTCAGGATCGTTTTAATATAATCCCCTTGCTTAGAGTAGTAGTCTTCGATCTTTCTCGCCTCCACCTCTAGTGTATCTCCAGATCCTTCCATGATAATCTGAGAATTGACTTCTTTATAAGCACCTTCTTCATTACCTAATGTATTTGCTATAAAAGCTTCAATCTTCTCATCACTATCCAATTCAGTCTCCCCTCCTGAACAGGCAGTTACTAGTGTCAGGGAAGCAATTAGGATCACTATCATAATGCCTTTCTTCAAATCTACACCACCTTTATTACACAATTATTTCAAAACCTTAGATTAGCGTAACGTATTTTTTTAAATTAACAAATGCCATGAACTAGTCATCATGCGATTCTATTCATTTCACCCTAAACCTGTCAGCACCACCATGACTCCGTTAGTGAGTCCATGAATAATAGACTGCAGGCCAGATCGAGTTGGTTCGTTCGATCCAGGCATGCTTTATTACGCTTCCAGGTCTTCCAATTGAACTCCCCAAAAAATAAGACACCCTTTAATGAGTGTCTTATTATGCATTATTCCTTTTCAAAGTAAGTAATTCCGAATTACTTATAAGTTCAATTATTCGGGATGACTAAAATGATTCGCTATATCGATAAGCTGCTCTTTAGAAATAGAGGATTTTTTATAGGCGAAAAGCTGGTAATAAATGTTATCATCCTTATGATCTTTCCATTTCAAAGTCTTAATTCCAGAGTTATTCACTCCAAATTGGGCCTTAGTTCCATCCTCTAATTCCACAGTCTCATCCGTATTGTCAATCAAATCTTTAGAAATGGATGTTCTAAAGGAGAGATCTGGCGTAGTGAGATTTTTAGTGTCTTTATGGAAGTAAAAATCGTTGGTTTGATAGTCTGCCTCATTGTTATTCATGACTCGATCACTTCCTGAAACAGTTATCTTTTCAGGTTTAAAAGGAAGTAAAGTTGGGATTTGCGGGTTGAAGGACAAGTGTTTTAAGAACCTACTGACTTCTTCTGTATTATATTCGACTAAATTTTCTTCTGACTCTGTTTGACTACAAGCTACTAAGAAAACAGACATTAAAATAAATGGTAAAGCTAGCTTTTTCATAGTATCCTCCTAGCTTATTGTATATTACAAAATTATCCTTTTCATAATCAACGTAAACATAATGATCATTCTGTCCATACAAACTAAAGCTGTCATGACCTAGAGACTTATAAACATATCAAACTACGATATATAACAATCGCTAAAGTTTCATGACACCTTCTTAACACTAGTGTGAGTTGCAAATCCCGTTAATTCAAAACCCCTTTCTCAAAATGGCTTATTGAAAAATAGAGGTTTCTAAAACACGCCCTAAAAGTAAAGTAATTTAACGAAGTTAACTATAAAACTCTTGAAATTTACCCAAAATTTTCATTATGTCTTTTATAACACGATTCCATATGTTACCTTAGCATATAATTAATTAAATTATTTTATAAACTACTTTGCAAACGCATTCAATATCGTGTTCGGTACATAGACTACCATCTCGTGCCTTTACGTAAGTCTTAGATGCAGATTCCATGCTTATGTAGACCAAAAGAAAGTCCCCACCTAATTAAAAGGAGAGAAAAATATGAATCCATTTACGATTATATCGTTTTTATTTTTCACAGGTTTAGTTGCTTTAATTTCCTATTATATTACGAGAAAAGAAGATTTGAATTCGCAGGATGGTTACTTCCTGGGAGGCAGGAGTCTAGGTGCATGGACGATTGCAGGTTCATTGATGCTAACGAACCTGTCAACGGAACAATTAATCGGGCTGAACGCTCAAGGGTATTCCGACACCATTGCGGTCATGGGGTGGGAAGTAGGTGCTGCTATAGCGCTCGTCGTCGTGGCCTTTTTCCTTTTACCAAGATACTTAAAAGGCGGCATTACCACGATTCCGGACTTTCTAGAAGACCGCTATGATTTTGGTACCAAGCAGATCGTCACGATCCTGTTCTTATTCGGCTATATATTAAATCTATTACCGCCGATTTTATATTCCGGAGCCGTTGCCATGAATGGATTGTTCAACATTCCGGAAGCGCTGGGCATCGGCAGGATACCCTCTTTATATGTTACCGTATTAGCTATAGGAATTGTCGGCTCTATTTACGCTATTTTCGGTGGTTTGAAAGCGGTTGCCGTTTCCGACTCGATTAATGGAATTGGACTTTTATTTGGCGGGTTAATGATTCCGGTTATCGGCTTATTCGTCCTCGGCGATGGCTCCATTGGCGCCGGCTTCTCGACCATTCTGGAAAATTCTCCGGAGAAGATGAACTCCATTGGTGATTCTGACAGCCCCGTCCCATTTAGTACCATGTTTACCGGGATGCTGCTTGTGAACCTGTTCTACTGGGGTACGGCTCAGCATATTATGCAGCGGGCCATTTCAGCTAAAAGTTTAAAAGAAGGACAAAAAGGCGTCCTGATTGCGGCCTTCTTAAAATTGCTGGGACCCATTTTTCTTATCTTACCAGGGATCATCGCTTTTAATATGTTCGGTCCGGATATGGAACCAACCAATGCTTATCCAAGACTAGTAAATGAGATTCTGCCAACACCTTTAGTAGGCTTTTTCGCGGCGGTGTTGTTTGGAGCGATTCTTTCTTCCTTTAACTCAGCTTTAAACTCATCGGTTACATTGATTGCGTTAAATATATACAAGCCCTATTTCAAACCAAAGGCTTCTGATAAAGAAGTGGTCCGTAAAGGGAAATACGTCGGTACGGTCATTGCTTTATTCGCGATCAGTATTGCGCCATTAATCGACTTAGTACCACAAGGTTTTTTCCAATACCTGCAGATGGTCAATGGATTTTATAACGTGCCGATCTTCACAATTATGATTGTCGGTTATCTCACCAAACGAGTGCCGGCCATTGCAGCGAAGATCGCGTTGTTTGTATTTATATCGACTTACGCAACGACGCAGTTAGTGTGGGATACTGGCTTACACTTCCTTCATATCCTGGGTATATTGTTCGTTGTATGTGCAACGCTAATGTTAATAATCGGAAAGCTTTATCCAAGAAACGAAGATTTCTATCTAGAAGAAAAATCCAAAGTAGATATGACGCCGTGGAAGTTGTTATATCCAGTTGGAATTGCCGTAACCATTGCGATGATTATTATCTATACACTATTATCACCGGTTGGAATTCTATAAAACTAACAATCTATAGCAAAAGGGAACTCAAAAGTTTTGAGTTCCCTTTTTATTGTAATAAATTCCCTTTAATGGAACGCTGCTTCTACAAAGGATGGATGGAATCCTTCTTTCTACTTCCATTATATCGCGAGCTGGCCGTAAATTATAGACTACTCTTTCTATGGACCCTGATCTATACTGTTATATACAAGTCTAAACCCGGAGAGGTGTATCCATTTGAATGGGAAAAAAGATGTCTTAGACCCTGGTCCCTTCTTTCACGGTACAAAAGCCGAACTAAAAATTGGAGAGCTGTTAAAACCGCAATACCGCTCCAATTACCAGGACAAGAAATCGAACTACATTTATTTTACGGCCTCGCTGGAAGCTGCCAAATGGGGCGCTGAATTAGCCTCCTCTTCATCTCAGGAAAGAATCTACATGGTAGAACCAGTAGGCGATTTTGAAAATGACCCGAACGTAACGGACAAAAAATTCCCTGGTAATCCTACACGCTCTTACAGGTCGAAATCACCTTTGAAAATTGTAGCTGAGCTAGGTTCATGGGAAAGACATTCTGAGGAAGAAATCAATCACATGGTTACCTCTATTCATGAGTTACGTGCACAAGGAAAGGCTGTCATAGACGATTAATCCTTGCCCCAATACCACTAAGAAAGCTCTGACCCTTAATGGATCAGAGCTTTCTTTTTTATTACAACAGCAACAGCGTCAGTCCCGGCGCAATAATCGAGACAATCACCGCACTCAGGATCATTGCTACCGTACTGATCGAGCCTTCCAGCGTATCCCGTTCCATCGAAGCCGCCGTGCCGATCGCGTGGGAAGCACTGCCCATCCCGACACCCCGGCCAATCCGGTGGGTCAGACCGCTGTAACGCATGACGACGGGATGAATCAGCATCCCGCCGATCCCGGCGATCATCACGAATACGGCGGTGAGCGGCATTACGCCGCCAGTGGACTCGGAGATTGACATCGCAACAGGTGTCGTGACCGATTTAGGCACGATCGAATGGATAATCTGGCTGCTGAAGCCGGCCCATTTACTAAGCAAGAGACCAGAGCTGATGCCGACCACCGCTCCGATTGTGGTCCCCGTCATGATGGGCACAAGCATCTTTCTCAGAATCTCCCGGTGCTGATAGAGCGGGTAAGCGAGCGCCACAACCGCCGGACCTAACAGACGATCAATCCATTTCCCGCCTACCATATACGTATCATAAGGAATTTGAAAAAGCAGCAGAAACACGATGATCACAATGGTCGCGACAATGACAGGTGTTGTGTAGATGCGGCGGTGCTTCCGGTAAAGTTGGAGAGACCCGATGTAAGCAGCAATCGTGAACCCGATCATAAATAAAGCCACAAGCGTAGGATTCATGCTTCTTCCCTCCTTTTCACCATCCACTGGGTCACCCGACCAGCCAGCGCCATGACGAGCGCCGTACTGAAGAGACCAATTACAATCAGCAGCACGCCTTTTCCTTGAAATACATACGCATAGCTGATGATGCCTACCGTCGCTGGTATGAAAAAGAAGGGCAGGTGTCTAACCATAAATGAGACTCCTTGTTGCAGAATCCACTCCGGTACCAGTTTTAAAGATAGTAACGTGAACAGGATCAAGAGGCCGATCACACTGCCCGGAATGAACAGATTAAACAGGTTCTGGATCCCTTTGCCTGCTAAATAAATCAAATATAACATGGCAATTTGTATAGGTATGATGATTGCTTTGTCTTTGAACAACTTGAATCCTTCTTTCCATGGAAAATTTTGCAATTTTGTGAGATTGAATATAGAATAACTTAGAATCCATTCTATTTTAAGGGAGAGGGTCCTTTGAAGATTATGAAAAACATAGTTCAAGGGCTTACCCTCGTTTTCCCGTTTATACTAGTGGGATATCTATTATTAACAAGATACACAGACTTACCTTATTCCTCAGGCTTGACCATTCTATCCTTTTTCTTGATGATGATGTTTTTGGGAATCGACTTTTTATTGGAAAAAAGAAAACCCGCTGCCTGGATTTTTATAAGTACAAGTGTACTCATATTGCTTATGATGTTTCTTTACTAAAAAGGCTTCGTCCAGGTTAAAGACGAGGATTTTCTACTAAACTCACCAGATAAGACCTCTTAAGATACCTCCACTATGATAACTTTATTTCTGATGAATTTACAGCATTAAAAAAAGCACCCGACCCTCTGGGAGAGAACAGGTGCAGAACGATCATCATAGAAAACGATTACACGTTTTTCTAACTTCTTTCAGTTGCTCACATCGACCGCTTCGAACGCTTATCGTTATACATTTTCTTATCAACCAACGTGTACAGCTCATCCATTGACATCCCCTCTTGATAAACCTGGTAGCCATAGCTGAAGCTTAAACTTTGCAACAAAGGATCATCACTTTTTTCAAGCAAACGGTGAATGCTGGACACATAAGTATCAATATCCCTGCCGTTCTCTACCAGGACGATAAACTCGTCGCCCCCCAGCCGTGCAGCCAGGGCCTGGTTAGGAAAGGCATCTACAAGGACCCGTCCAAATTCGATTAAGACCTGGTCCCCTTTATAATGGCCATACTCATCGTTAATGTGCTTAAAATCATTCAAATCGATCAGCACAATTCCAAACGCACGCTCCCTTTCGATCAGGTGCTGAAGGTAAGTTTCATAGCTCTGCCGGTTATACAGATTCGTCAGGTAATCCTGCTCGGTCGCAGTCGATTCAAGAAATGTGTACGCCATAAGAACGACAAGCACAATCGATGTCCAGGAAAAATACAACTGCTTATCAAACAGCTGAACGAACATCCCGACAATGGGTAAAGCGAAGAAAATAAGGAAGATCCATTTCACAGGGGAAGAAATTCTGCCGCGGTTACGAACCACCATCACACAAATAGCGATGTATTGACCAATTAGAAGCGCGTTATGTAAGTCTTTATAATCACCGCTTATGTAGTTATGGCTAGAAGGGTCCACATCAAAATAAACAGGATACATAAGGTTCACGAGCAGTATAAACAAAGTGAGAACACTGAGGTGCTGGTAGAACCACCTCCTATAAACACGAGAGGGGTTTCCAAACAGGTGGTAATCGACATAGGAAAGCATTAGACCACCGAGCACCGGGCCGCATAGAAACAGAATAAAATTGGTCGAGTACTCGAGGACATAGGCACCATTGAAGAATTTACCGTCAAAAATCCAGGTCAGCGGTTCAAAGACGATCGCCACAGCCGCAACCACCATAATCATCTTCAACAGACGCTTACTGAAGCTTTTCACTCTGGATTTTGCCCGCATAATGATAAAGAGCACAGCAAGAATCATGATCGCAAAGATATTTACTTGAAATTGCACGACATAGTCCATGTCTCTTCTGCCCCTTATTTGTCATATTTGAGAGCTTGGTGTTCTTCGAATCTATTTCTTACATCTTACTCTAATTCTTTTGTCCTGGTCAAAACATTATTAAGAACAAAAAGGACGACCCTTCCCGTTGAAGACCGCCCTTTTGCTTATTATCTTTTCTTATAACTTTAAAACGAAGAGAAACCGTGGATAAGACATGAATGAAGAACTATTATTTTGTAAAAAAATAGGTCTTTTTACGTTTTCTTTAAACTATGAAAGGGGAAGTTTTATAAACATAGGGAGGAGATCGTGTGGAAGAACTGCTACGGGATTACGGATCAACTGGGACAGTATGGATTTGGCTGGTGGTAGCGATCCTGATTGCGGCGGGAGGCGTAGCTTTATCAATCGCTATTTCGAAGGGCAAGTTTGACTTGCCACGTGTGAAAATCGACCGCCTGCGCTACGGGTCCTGGGCACTCGTGTTCATAGGAGTGTTGATAGCTTTATTTACGCTTGCAGATGGGGAGATCACCTTCTCGCAAAACAATAGGGCATTAGAACAATGGAATGAAGACGGCTACTATGTAGAAAACTACGGAGAAATCGAAGAACGAGACGGAGAAACGATTCAAGTGAAAGAGGGAGCGCAGGAAACGGTCACAGAGAAGAAAGCTGATCATATCCTGACCGGCTGCGACCGGGATGTGTATGCAGAAATAACCAACGGAGATGTATGGATATGTGTTACTGAATAGAAAAAAGGGCGATCCTCTCCGTGAGGATCGCCCTTTCGCTTATTGCTTTTCTTCTAAAAACTCGCGCATATAACGATTGACCGTTTCAGGCTGTTCATGATGCGGAGCATGGCTGACCCCTTCCATACGATGAATCGTTAGGTCACGCACATAGTCTTCCACTCCGTCCAGATTGCTGTTTTCAAAAGCAGGATCCGCATCGCCCCAGATGATCAACGTCGGTGACTCGAACATTTCATAAGGCAGATCCAGCGGCTGTTTCACTTGCTCCTCGAACGGATAGAACGAAGCCGCCCGATAATAATGAAGCATCGATTTCATCGCACCCGGCTGCATCCATGCCTCTATGTACTTCTGCTCATCCTCTTCGGTCAGATACCCCTTCTTCTTACCAGGTTCCGTCATCATCTTTCTCAACCGCTCCGCATTGTTCTCCAGCAGCTTATCGTGCGAGTCCGTACGCTGGAAATAGCCCATATAACTGCTCGCTTCGCGCTGCCCCGGATTCTCCTTCAGTTCACGCCTGAACGTGTACGGATGAGGCGCATCAAACATGATCAGTTTCTTCACATAGTCAGGCTCCGTGTACGCAAGCGTCCACGCAATCGCCCCGCCCCAGTCATGAGCGACTAAAACGCAGTCCTTCTCCCCGAAGGATTCAATCAGCTGCTTCACATCCTCAACCAGCACCGGCATGTCGTAAGAAGAAACCTCTTCAGGCTTATCTGAAAGGTTATACCCTCTCATATCCACCGCGACAACACGATAATCCTTCGAGAATTCTGCGATTTGGTGATGCCAGTTGTACCAGAAGTAAGGGAACCCGTGGAGAAACAGCATGAGCTCGCCTTCTCCTTCTGTGACGTAATGAAGATTGACTTCGTTGACTTTCACATATCCTTCTTGCATGATTCCTACCACCTTTCTTACAAATACTTTCAATATGGTGCCACTGTACTCCTCTCTAATCGTTTAATCAATTAGAAGGTATCTTATTTAGGTAAATTAGTAAAATAACCCAATCGAAAAGCTATATGAATTAGATCAGATGCAGTTCAGTCACGTAATAAAAATGTTTTCGAATCATCATCTCCCCAGTCATTCATAAAGGTTTTTTATTAAAATAACTTTTCTTAATAGATTGCGAATGTTTTAAAAACTATTTTTGTTTTTCTGACGGTCCTAAATGAGAATATATTTAATAATTTACAAGTTAAGAAAATAAAGGATGTAAGGAGGGAATGATGGATGTTGAAAAAACCGAGTAGTATATCCATATTTATAAGCGGGATCTCTTTAGGGATAGCCTTAATTCTTGTACTATCTTATTCGCAGCCGAACCTGCCTACTTTTGCCATTTTCTTGTTCACACTGGTTACAGGTGTTATTGGAATGATCTTTGGAATAGTCGGTCTGTTTAGAGATAAAGGAATGATAAAAAACCTGTAACAGCCGCTATTCCCACAGGCTGTAGCAGGTTTTTTTATTTAGTGGTACGTATGTGTGACCCTAATAATTTTATTTTATGATCCCCAAATATTAATCAAATAAAGCAATTATATCAGATAAGTTTACCGTTGGATCCGGGGTCAACACTCCTCGTTCAATGGCAGAGAGCATACGGTCTTCCTTATCCATTAAGCGATAATAAATGCGTTCATCAAGCGAATTTCGCTCATCTTTCTGACCTTGTAACATCAGAAAGTAATATTGAGTGTAAGCATCTTTCTTTAAACCCAGACGATGGATCCGATCGCGTGATTGGAGAAGGTGTGTCAGGTTAAAGGAATATTCCAAATAAATGGCATCGTGGCAAGTATGATGTAATGAAACTGACTCACCTAATGTATGAGGATTGGTGATCAAAACATCGATTTTACTGTTTAAAAATTCTTCAATAATAGTATTGCGATCTTGCTGCTTAGTTTCACCATAAATAACTTTTGCATTAATGCCTCTTTGATGAAAGTCATGTTTAAGAGATAACATCGTATCAACAAAAATACACCATATTATTGTTTGCTTTTTCTCTTTACACAGTGAGCTTGCTAAGTTAATGGCCTCATGGTATTTTGACGTTTTGGGCAAACTACGAATTAAATTAACTTCTTCCTCTGTAAATTGAATTCTATCTGAATCCACTGAGTTCCAAGGGTTCTCAAGGTTATTGGAATCTTCACCGTACATTTCAACATAATCAATACTGTTTAGTAAAAGTAACGGATTTACAGAAGCTTGAATCAAACGAATGTAGAGATGGAAAACGGAATGTCCATACTTTCGATACAATAAATTAAGAAGCTGTTGTTCTTGTTCATTAGCCATTACGTATAACAATTCATTTTCTCTCGCCGGCGGCACCTGGAGTTGAGCTTTGGTGGTTCGCCAAAAAAACGGATATAATAAATCATTGATTCGTTCAATCATAACTGCATTAGGATTTTTCAATTGATCCTTTCTGAAATTAAAGTACAATCCGTACTCATCATCATATAAGATTTTTAACAAATTATATATATCTTCATACGAATTAGGAATGGGGGTACCAGTTAAAGCATATTTAAGTTTAGCACGTTTGGTGACGGCCATCACCGATTGCGCACGAGAACTTTCAATGCCCTTAATTTTATGTACCTCATCTAAAATAAGCATCGTCCGCTCATCGATTACGCTGCTTAGAACATCCTGGTATTTTTGAACAGATTCATAATTGACTAATATTATATTGCATTTTCCAGCCTCGGTTATAAACTCGGTCGGTGAATATTTATGACTCTGAACATCTAGTACTCGTAGTGTCTTATTTTCTCCAAAGTTTTCGCGAAACTCTTGCTTCCATGCCAAGAATGAGTTTTTTGGACCAATCATGACAATCTTATCAACATTATCAACTTCAGGTGATGTTAAATAAGAAAAAACAAGGTATGCCATGGTGGTTTTCCCAGCCCCGGGCACTGAAAAATTTGAAGCTCTCTGCATTTCATACATATAAAAGCCGCTCCAAAGCTGAACGTCTCGCGGTTGTCTTGCCATAGCCTTTACGGCAATTTCTTTAAACTCTTTAAACCTTTCGGCAATTACCGGATCCAAATCTTCTTGATAATATTTAATCGCTGTTCCATAATCAGCTCGTTCTTTAATATAATATGCCTTTTGTGAGATAAATTGCTGTAGCGCTTCGGTTATAACAATTTCAAATTTTTTTCGTTTGGCGAATTTTGTTAGATGTTTAATAATATCTTGTAAATGAAGATGTGTTAAATTTTTCTCGAAATTTGGGAAACTGCCGTTTATATACGCAAACAACTTCGACTGAAAGATAGACTCCGTTCCTTTGATAGTGTACGAGCTGACATTGTCGTGTACGACTAATTGGTCATCTACATAATCCAAAATAAGCGAATTGGGTGTTAATAGTGTTGAATTCAAAATAAGTTTCCCCTTATCATATTGAACCAATTTTTGTTTAATGATCTCATCAATATCTTTTACAAAGACGTATCCGTCTTTTGATCCGCCTTGCCAGAGCTCTTCAAAATGTGTAATCGCTCGAGTAATCCGCTGTGAATCAAATGGAGCACTTTTCCAAGATGCAGTGACATCAAAAGCTTCATAATTTTTTGTAAGGGCAGCTGCTGTTTCATTATTCGAGCCACTAAAGTAAATAAGGTTTCCATCTACATCCTGACAAATGCCATATTTACTATGAAATAACCCACTATGCGTGAAGCCCATTTTAATATCAATCACACCTTGAGCAATTAAATGGGCGAAGTTTCTAACATTACGTTGTTCTTCTAAGCTAAGTTTTCGAAAATCGCTTGGTAGCTCAGGAATTATTGTTTTTCTTAATGAATAGCCTGCTTTGAGTATTTCGTAGTCCTGAAGGCTAATTTCATGAGATATGATAAAGCGCATTTTTCCATTATGGCTAACCAAACCTTCTATTCCTTTGGCGTAAGCAGCTAATGATTTAAAACTAAAATAGGCACTTACCCGATCGTATTTCACTGTTTTTTCTAGTACAGGTATATAAAAAGCATTTGTAATATTCTCTTCATTTGAAAAATAGGACGGTTGCAAGTTGAGCGCTTTATACACGTAATGCCTCGTCAATTTTCTCCATTTCCTTTTTAAGCTTACTATAATGTGTGAGAAAGTCTTGTTCAGTTTCATCATCCATGTATTTTAACTGGACAAAATCCAGTTTCTCTAAGTCTTTTAGTACTTTGTTCATAATTGAAACAGGCTTTGTTTGTACATCGCTTTGTTTGCCACTTTCTATATACTCTTCCCCTTTTTGAGCGAGGTCTTGTTGTACTTTATCGATCTCCCTACTTACTTCTTTGAGTGTTTCTAAGTCAATTTTGTCGTGCTCGTGAAGCGTATCATAAATATCATCAACATGGTCTTCTATATCATCTAAAAAGTCGTCCTTTTCATCTGAGTCTATAACATGTTTACCTATATCTCGCATATGACGAGACAGGTCATGGGTGTGTAACATTCGACCTGTAAGTGCCAACGTAAATAAGGTATTACGAATGCATAAATATTCTTGAACCTCATGTTTATCGGTCTTATCATCTAAAATATTAATAACATCGATGCCCTTTAGCTGTCGTTCAATGATGTTTAACATATCCTGTAAAATCGTATCAAATTCCCAATCACGGGCAATGTAATACTGCTTTTCGGCATTAATATATTGTAAAAATTGATTCATTAATATCGCTCGCTTAACCATTTTCTTAACATCACTAACATTTTTGTTGACATATTGGCTATACTCTTCAACCGAAAAAAGCTCATTTTCAATAATATCTTGGTAAATATCGACTAAATTATCGATCGGATTATACTCAACTGGTTTCTCTTTACCGTGCTGCAGTTGTAATTCAAGCTTCTTAATATCTTTTTCATCTATGCCTTCTGATTGATCTAATAAGATCGCTTTAAAGAATATGTCAGCATTGCCATCTTCTTTTAATTTGCGAAGTGCTGTAAAACGTCGATTCCCATCAATGATTCGGCCATCATTTAGAATAACGCCCGGCTCAAGTTGGCCGAGTAATTGTATGTTTTTTTTTGTTTTATCCAACGCATTCGGATTAGACTCATATATAAACTGCTCCAATACTTTATTGTAAGCCTCTATATCACCTTTTTTTAATTCATTAGCAGTTGATAAATATTTACTAATATAAGTTGAGATCCGACCATTCTTTTCGTTGTAATGGCAATACTCTAAAGGAATGATTAGCACCTTATGCATTTTTTGTATATTTTTAATTGTGAGAGGACGAGTTTCCTCTGATTTCATAATGGATTGACCAATGAGTTCTTTTAAATTTTGCATGTTTGTTACCCCTTTTTAACTGTAAATGACCTCATAAAAAATCTTTTTATTACGGTAAATCTTATTCATTTCCTTAGAATAATACAATTCTGAATTTTGCAAGGTATAAAGCAGTTTTTCTCTTTTAATATATATTCCAAATTTCTTTTGCAACCTTATTTGTAAGAGATCGAAGTCTAGTGAATCAACATTTTGGTTAAATAACCATTCCAAAACATCTTTTAAAGTAAAATCATGTCTACCCTTAGAAAAAATCGTACACTTTTTCGTGTATAATGCTCGGAGCTCAGGGTGGGTCCAAATTAAGCGTTCATAAAAAATTTCTTCAAACCCATAGTCTTCTAACTCGTGCTCAAAACCTTCATTTTTTAAATAGTAATAAGTGAAATATGGTGTATTAGCAAACTCGAACGCTGCATCACGATAGGCAACTAATTCCTCCTTTGTCACACCTACATTTTCTAGTTTTTCATTTGTAAGATAAACATCCGGCGCGACTTTAACAATTTCTAAATTTTTCTCTAAATTGTATAATGCCGTTAAAAAGTGATTTGTTTTAAAATGTCGTGTTCGAATATTTTTGAAAATATCATCTTTTAGAATAAGTTCAGTAAAGTATTGATCTACTGAAAGGTACTTACGGTGTAGCACGAAAATTCCCTTTAAACTGTAGTTAAGCTTCATTAAGGCTTGATTGTTAATAAATTTCTCCTTAAAATTACTAATCTTCACAGCTCCAAGTGCAATGAACTCTTGAACCGTATAAATATCATCTTTTAATAGCGGGGCAACCATCGCGTACTCTTCCTCACTTACTTTAGTGTACTTCACCTTAATTTCATTATTGTGGATAAAGGGTAAGTAGGCCTCACTGTACAACAAGCTATATAAAGAATCTTTACGTAATCCATAGGTATTTTCGACATAAACTAAAAACTTCTCGATCGAGATCGGTGCTAACTCGTAAAATAAACTTTTCAAAAACTCGTCTTTTTTCGTTTTCACACAAAATTCTGGCATTTTGGTAAAAGTCACACCCTCTACCTCAATGCATTTCTTATATAAGTTGTGCAGCTCATACTCTGAGTTAACGTTTAGCTCAAACATTAAAGCTTCATTTTCTTTAAATAATTTCGACATATGATACACGCCGGGATCTAAATCTAAAAGATCTTTTAAATGGTTAATCACTTCGGGTTCAATTATGGTGGTGTCATAAAACCGGAAACTATTGCTTTTGGTGCGTAGAATCTTTTGCGAACGATCTGGTATCCCTAATCCACTTCGCTCAGTATAAAAAAGGGACGGACTCAACTGATGCTCAGCAATATAGTCGTTCGCTACCTCAATAAATTCCTCGTTACTTACTGCAGTTTGCCCGAAATGATACATAAGATGCTCAAAGAAGGCTACTTTATTATTGTAAGATACAACTTGTTTTTCAAAGTTAATGTAGCAATTAAAATGTTCTAAGATTATTCTCTGCTGTTCTTCTGTTAAGGGGAGCTCTCTTAACGCTTCTATAGCGCTCTTAACACCTCGTTTTAGTCTTACATTTAAAAGTTGATACACTTCCAAAGCTTCTCCGTACACTGCAGAAAACAGGTTTTCATCCCAGTTGTATGTTTCAAATATTTCCTTATAATAAATAAGTTCTTCAAGTTGTGGTAAACGATTAAGCAATTTAGCTTCTCTCTGTCGAATACGTTCACGTGACACACCCAAGCTTACACCAATTTCCTTTAAGGTCTCGCCATTCATACGACGAATCAATATATACTTGTCATTAAAATCTCTCGCTAAAAATAGTTTTATTGTTCTATAGTTTTTAGTGAATCCAAGGCGAGGTGTATAAGTCAAGTATTTTTCAGTAGTTTTTTTCTCTAAAAATTGTTTGATCCTCTGCTTATCAATTTCAATTTTCGGTAATTGAAGTTTGAAACTTAACTCATTACATAGGGAGTCAATAGTTACATAATGACGTGGCGGTAGTTGTTCGCAGATTTGGAATAAATAAAAATTGTACATTTTTGGTGAGATGTCTAATTGAAATAGAGTTTCGCATGAGTTATACGCTTCCATGATCCGTTTAAAAATAGCTTTTTTGTTTTTTCGTCCTATTCGTTCAAAAAAAACATCATATGTCATAGATGCTAGTTGAGGATATGTGATGTCGTTATCTACAAGCAATCGAATATTAGCCGTTGATAAATTTGCAGCGCCCAACTTGTAAACTGATTGTACATACTCTTCAGGAGTTAATGAAGCTAATGCCTCAATTACTTTTTGAGTTATTGCTTTCTTTTTCATTTGCATTTGGGAAACCTTGGTAGAACCCACTAAAAAATCATTGACAACAAACCCATCTCCCACAAGTTTATCAATAATATTTTTTGACAAATTGAATTCTAATAAACAGTAAAACGTACACGGATTAAATAAGTAATGAAACCTACTTCGTTGATGCATATATGTTTCTCCTCGCAAAAATTTCGGAAGTTCTCTAATTCTATTTTTCAAAGTATAGTAATTTTTTAAATAATTCTATCTATTATTATTTTAACTCAATTAACTCTATCCGTCATAAAAATCTTAATAAAACATAAATTAAAAAACCTATAATAATCATTTAATTCACGTATTATTTAAGTAAGAAGTAAATTTGAAGTATGCATCTTTTACATTTTTCCTAACATAACTGAGGAAACAGCATGGCCAATATTACCAATACTTTAGAATAACTTGACTTTCAAAAGCATCACTATTGAATAATACTAAAAAGGTATCTGTTCTCAATTATTGAGTTCAGATACCTTAGTCTATTTATAAAATACAATATAAGGTTTTGACGGATTACTAGTTCATTTCGGAGGCTGTAAATACCCAAGGAACTTCCTTTTTAAAAACCTTTCATATACCATCTACAACCATTAAAAAATTTTTGCGTGGTTAACCATGACTATTCCGCAATGCCCCTAGAAATGGTGCTACAATTCTATCGCCATCGATTTAGGTACCGACAATATTCATTTAAGTCAAAATCTTCATAAAGAAAGCTCATAGAAAATCAACTATTAATTAATGCTTCTCTATTCTTCATCTCTTTAAAATAAGGACTCAAATTCATAAATAAACCTTCTAGATTCTCTTTTTCTATTTGATGCTCGAATAAATACTCGAGTAACTCTTCTTGCCGCGCCTGCCCTAAACTCAATCTATAGAGTTGCATAATTTCCATAAGCCGATTATATTTAACTCCATCCTTACTGAATGGGTAAACAGGCACAATTCTCTCTATTTTTATATCTTGGTTTTCAGGCAGAGACCAGAATGGAACTAATTCAGGAGTTCGTTCGTCTCGTTCTTCTTCATTTGCTTGATTAAACATCTCTTTCCAGATATCAGTTTGAAATGGGAGATTCCCGTATCTTTTAGCGATGTTTTGACGGATAGCAAAACATTTATATCGATTAATTCTTCCTTCTCGTTGCTCAAGATCAACCGGATTTGATGGTAAATTCCAGTGAGCTATTTTTCGGCAATAATAGTGAAAATCTAACCCTTCTTGTCCAACAGATGTAGTTGTCAGTACAAAAGGTCTAAAAGGTGAGTTAAAGGCTAGTCTCACATTCTTTTTCCTTTTATGGGCGGTTTCTTCATTTCGTTGATCAGCAAAGCCAACGGCGTAATTGGTACGTATTCTCATCCCATGTTTTCTGTCATGCTTTCCCTTAACCCGATCTTTAAAACTTTTATAAGTATCCACGTTGTAACTGGCTGTATGAGTATTTAATGCACCAGCCATTAATTGAATGAGCTGTTCAATATTCTCTTCCGTTTCAATAGTTTTAATACCCGCTTCCTCAGCTAACATATGGGCATATTCATCTAACATTGACTGCATATTCCCATCTACACAATAGCTAAGCGCATTTTTCCAGTATGGCACACGAACATCATTTCTCGTTGAGCCATATTCTAACTCCACAACAGATATCGCTTCTTGAGTATTCATCTTATCAATAATTGTTTTTGCCAGATGAACCACATGGGATAAGGAATTACTATCCAAATGACCTAGCATTCGTAAAGCACAGACTCCTGGTGCGGCTAAAGTCATATTGACTAAAACCTCTTTTAAGTCTGCAGGGGGCCTCCCCAGTTCTGGAAAGTCTTCGTCATGATATATGGAACGTAGAGCTTCTAAATGCTTGAGTAAAGCTGCCTTATCTCCTTGCTCTTCTTTTTCCTCATTTAATCCAGAAAGAAGAGCATCATTACTGAACCACTCTCTTGTTACACCCTCCTGCTTATCAAATAAGAGAGGGGCAATATAATACCATCTCTCATCTTCTCTAGATGTCTGCTCAATCTGTGGAAGATTTAATCCATCGAGTGAAATTTGAACCTTTTCCTCTATTTCCGCTTTCAGCTCGCTCAAGCTGAGCCTCCTAGATAGGACATCAGCCGGATTAAAGAGTCGGGATAACGTCACAGATGGATATAGGAGTGTTAGATGGTTCATGTTTGCAGGTTCATTATCCCTCATCGAAAATGACAACCGTGGCTGAGGGAACCGCCTCTGAGAAAAGTACTCCATTCCTTCTCGCTTTTTCCTCTTAGATGTTCGTTTAACAAGTTCTCCTACAGTTAAGCGTTCAGCTTCATATGACACCATCGTTGAGACAGCTCGAGGGACCATCTCCCATGCTGAAAATATGAGAAGCTTAGAGAACTGGTCCATTCCTTTGTAACAGCCGCCAAAATCATAATAAGGTAAAGATGGCGGGATCCATAAAAGTTTTTCAGCATTAGTGGGTAGAGCGATCTCTTTTATTTTGGCAAGTCTAGCATTCTTATCAGGTAACCTCTTGTAATGTTTAATGGCAGACTCATTCATCCATAGATGGGGTACATTTACCTTATTTACTTGGCCAGGGGACTTTTGTAGATATTGAGTAATTTTCTGCTTTAACTTATAGTGCTCCATAAAGGACATTAAGTATGGGGTAGATTTTACATAATCGACAGGAACTTTTTCATTGAGACCTAGATCTTGTAGGACGCGATCGATGAATACAAAGGACAAAACATCTTCTTTAGTTATGTCTAAGGGAATGAGGGATGATTGGATCAGCTCGCTGGCCCCGTCTACCGTCGTTCGCTCCGTACGAGCAATTCCTTTGTATAAACTATCCTCCGCCTCTTGCTTCTTTGCTTGTAAAACAGCCGTATCCATATGTGTATATAAGCGCATGGAGCTAGAGAAATCTTCCCACACGCTTTCAAAGTGTTGTTTATGCTCGGGATGATGTTCAAACAAAAAGCGAGTAACCTGTAGAAATTCTTTATAGTGTTCATCTTCGCCCGCTTCAGCGATTTCTTCTAACGTAGAATATAGTTTATAAGGGGTAGCGGATAACAACAAGATTTTTACTCTTTCTCCATCAGATGCTCTTGGACTGTTAAAAAATTTGTTAGCGAGCAACGCCGTTTCACTTCCGCCCTCGGCATTAACAAGCTCAGGAAATCGTTGAAATTCGTCCATAATAACTAAGTCCGGATCCATGATGTCTACGCTTATCTCAGCCATCATTCTACGCAGTTGGTAGATAACTAGATTAGCGCCCTCAACCCGAATCCCCCTTTCTCCATCATCTTTAATTCGCTGACAGACTTCTTCAATGTCAGTAGTCAGGGAATGACTTTTTTCTAAAAACGAATCGATGGAGTCTAACATCTCTTCTAAATAGGCTCCGTCACTTCGTTCATTTAACTGATCTACCCTTGCAAGATATTCTTCTTTTTTCCACGACCAGCTTTTTGTTGCTGTGTCCATCAACAATACATCTAATTGATTGATTAGCTCTTTAAAACGGTCGTGTCTTTTTAAAACAGCAAAAATCAAAGCCCTTTCTGCTGCACTCCCGCACCCTGATGTCATTGTGAAAGAGGTAGAAGGAGTCAATGGAGTTAACTGGATATATTTATTTTTTAATTCCTCATTATATTCATCTTCAAATATTTTCAAATGTTGCATCGATAACCGAGTATCAGAGGATCCTTCAGGCTCAATACCCTCGTCAATTTTTAACTTATGAATGTTTTGTCTGGCAATACTTTGATTAGAACAGACGTATACCACTTTAAATAAAGGATCCTTCAGAACTTCTTGATGATATCTAGCTATTTTCGCAATAGTTCCTCTAGCAATCATCGTTTTACCAAGACCCACTTCATCCGCAACTAGTACCCGTGAATAATCATTGGTGAGTAAATCATATACCCGCTCTACCGTTGATTTTTGAAAGTCCTTTAATCCAGCTAATATCTCCTCTTCTTTCTGCTGTAAGTCAATCATTTCTTCACCCCCTTTGTTGCATGACTGAATGTCTCATACAATCGGAAAAACTGCTCTGGAATGATGTCATCATGGTCGATCATTTCAATAATGTGATGGATATCCTCCAACTTTTCGGGTGATCGAGCGGCTGCCTTGAGCATATTTTCATATAATATTGGATAATTGCCCGTTTGCGAATTCCAATCTACCGCTGTCATACTCTTTTTTTCCATTTGTTCTAAGGCAGCTAATAGGAAATCGTCCGCTAATAAAAAGGCGACATACTGTAAGAAGGCGACAGGGTTATCAATAATTTTACGATATATAGCCTGTTCACGTTCAGCCGGTATCCCTTGGGTAGGAATTTTTATTATTCGTTCTATGCTCTCCCCATTGGTTTCTGCCTTAACTTTATAAAATTCACCAAGCTCTAGTAGACTTAACTGTTCAATTAACGTTTCTTTTTTCATCTCGCAGACCGCTTTACTTAATAGCGGCCCAATAGTAAACTCCACGTCTTCTGGAAGGGACTCAAAAAAGAGACGGATGGAGTAATTCTCATTGTCTTTATGCACAACGGCTTGGGAATTTGTTCGACAGAGTGTCTTAATCGCCTTTTGCAGCTGATCCTTATGGTCTTCCTCCTTCTCTAGTTCCTCAGGAAGGTGTTCGATTTTTTCGAATGGATTGTCTGCCCCTTTATCCCCAAACAATTCTTCCAGCAAATGATGCAGCTTGAAACCATACTTCTTATACTGCATGCTTAACAAAAATTCAACGTTACCTTGGAAGGCATTGGTCGAACTATTCGCAGATCCCATATAAATACGCTGCTGATTATGCTTTGACCTGGCATAGAACTTGGCATGAATATCCTGAAGCTGCGAGAGATCCACTGCATCACTCTCTTCACTGAAAGCTCCTTCTCCTTCCACAATGGTATCCTTTAACACGTAAACGTCAAAGGCATTAATAAGTTCGTTTGTGAGCTTAGGTAATTCTGATCTTCTAGTAATTAATACTTGGGTTGCCTGCGATAGTGCATTCTCATGTAATTCAGATATAATGGCTTCAGAGAGAAACGGAGATATGATAATTAGATGATGATAGCTTTCAAAGAGCCCGATATCCTCCCCATCATATCCTTCTATACCTAGAGGGTGGAACTCAAAGTCGGGCACATGTTTATCACCTGATTGAAAATGGATATACGGCAGCTCCCTAATCATATCCCTTAAATGCTGCTGCTTTTCATGGTGTGGGGTTTGAGAAACAAGAAATTTCAAGAAATCGATCAAAGGTTGATTCTTGGTCGTAGGCTTTGGCTGTTTTTCCCCTTCCAGTGCAAGCGCCATATCCCAGCTTCGATCGAAGGTAAGGTTTCTAGATAAAACGAGCATACGGTATAAAACGTTACGATCTTTATCCTGATATTTGATCAACCACACTTTCGGATGGAAAGATCGCTCGTTCTCTAAGGCTACTTCAAACACACTATCTTCCATCAGAGCAAACAAGGTGTTTCCCTCTTTAGGAACTTTTATTTGGCCGGCTTCACAAAAAATGGCCAACTGATCAGCCGTCTGACGTAATCCCTCCAACATATAAATAGGATCATCCTGAAACGTCTGGTCCATCTCCTCTGAGAGGCTCAATGCCACAGGAACACCAATTAAAGCTTCTAAATCTAACGAATATGTAGTCCCTGCAGCAAATACAACTTCGTATCCTGCCGGAGGCGTTAATAGATCACTATAATTGAGGCGATCCTTATCGGGCTTAAGCATAATCATCACCCATTCCAGAAAAAATATCCTCGATTAAAATTTTTGAATTTGGAAAACGATATTGAAGTTTTTCCGCTCCAAGCCAAGTCCCCTCTTCATAAGCGTAATATTTAGAGTTATACAACTTCGCACGATCTTTTGACTTCAATTCAATCTCACGCTTTACAAGAAGCTCATCAATCTCTTGCTCATCTCCCGAGACCACCGCTCTTTGCCATTGTTCAAGAAACCTTCTTAATAAAGGATTGTTGATTTTTAAACGAAAAAGAACATCAAGGTAACGGAATGCCGCAAATTCATTTTTAACAAAATCACTATTCTTCCACTCTTCCCATTTCTGGACAGCTCGCTCATTTTCATGATTAGATAGAAGAACGTTGTATCGTATATTCGCACCAGAAATAAATTTGCTGAATTGCTCAGCCAATGTATAGTCTGCTCTTATATTGGAAGGAAGATTGAGCCTCCCAATTTCCTCAAATTTATTTATATTATGTAGTTCCTCCGGATTTTGTTGGAGTAAATAGGAAAAGAGACTATCTTTCGATTTTTGAGATTTCACTATTTTCTCCTTTAGGAATATAGCTTCATTCGAAGTAAGATTCATAGAAAGAGTGTCTTTCCAATCAGAATCAGGCAGCAGGCACTGCCAAAAGGTACTGTTGTATTCGGCAGCTTCAGAATCCACGGCATCTCCTTCTTCATTCCCTAGTGAATAAGCAGACTCCTGTTTCTTCTGAAGAGAGACGACTGCCTTTGCATAGTTTTCTAAAGATAGGTGGTCATGCTTGAATATTTCAAAGGTTTTAAGGCCGTTCCAGTAAATACTAGATGGTTTACGCTTTAGCTTTTTACGAGCACGAGCTCCAATCACACCATCAGCATTCGTTTCAACTAATGTATCTATCAAGTTGATTTCCCTTTCCGCAAGTTCTTCGAGAAATTTCTTATGATCTGAGTATTTCTCCCTTTCCAGTTTCATCATGAGGTAAGGAACAATAAAAAAGTATTTTGCTCGAGTTTGGATGGTGGATGTGCCAGGAAAGAAAATATCTCCAAAACCATCTCGAATCATTCCCGTTCCCAACTCATCTACCGCACCTTTATCTGAAAGTAAATCTAGAACCGCCATGACTTTGTTTCTATGTTCGCTAGAATAATCAATCCAACCAATTTGTAGAGGGGTCACTGTAAGCCTCCTAGAAAATTCTGTTGGTGTTATTTTAAATTACTTGACTGAATCTTGAAAGTTATTTGAAAAATGAGATATCAATAATGGGAGGTTTACCAACACATTTGATATACTTATGGTAGTAAAAGGAGTGTAGAATGATATGGGCGATATAAAATTATTCTCATTACATAACGATAGTGTAAAAGAGTTAGAAGGACAGGCCGTAGCTATTGAAAAATCGTTACAAAAAATCCTGGAAAAGCATTTAGAAAGCTTCTTAGGGGTGCGTTTTCTATCTTCTGAATATAGTACAGGTAGAAAACATGCCGGGAGAATAGATACGTTAGGAATCGATGAAAACCATGCCCCCGTAATCATCGAATATAAACGTTCGGTTAATGAAAATGTGATCAACCAAGGCTTATTTTATTTAGACTGGCTACTCGACCGCAAAGCAGAATTTGAATTAATGGTCATGAAGAAATTTGGAGCAGAGGCCTCAGATAATATTGATTGGAGCAGTCCACGACTTCTCTGTATTGCCGGAGGATTCACGAAATACGATGAGCATGCCGTTCAACAGATTAATCGAAATATTGAACTCTACCAATACAAGCATTATGAAGATGGTTACTTACTTCTTGATTTAGTCAATGCTACCACCACGCAACCCGTACAGATCACAGGCTCCTCACCTTCAAATAGCACAAAACCTAACAAGTATAAAACAGTTAGTGAGTTTATTGAACAAGCTAGTACCGAACTGACCGATCGCTTTGAATTAATCAAAGCTTATATGACAGCGCTTGGCGATGACGTACAAGTCAAAACATTAAAGAACTATATCGCCTTTAAACGTATTAAAAACTTCGCCTGCGTAGAGGTTCATCCTGGTTCAGGAAAGATTCTATTATATCTAAAAGTGAACCCTGAAAAAGTTGAATTAGAACCTGGCTTCAGCCGTGATGTGAAAAATATTGGTCACTATGGGACAGGCGATTTAGAAATTGTCATAACGAAAGACGAGGATATTGAGAAAGCAAAGCATTACATTGATTGGAGTTATGATAATAGTTAATTTAATAAGTGCCTGCCCCACTATTAACTTCTTGGGAACAGACACTTTATCTGATATCAAAGAACCGAGGGAAAGCGTCCTTACCCTCTAGACTGAAGGTTCACTATTTCCCTGAACACCTTATTCACGTTGTGCACCACATCCTCATAAGTAAAAGCCAAACTCCCCTTATCGGATCGCACTTTAATAACCGATTCAACCACTTCAACCGTTAATCCATTAATGAGTGTCCTGAAAGAGGTAACTTTGCCAGCCTTTTCAAGCTCCTTATGATCGAGATCCATACGAACCTCTCCAGAAAACCTTCTTAACACTTCCCACAGTTGTCTTTCCATAGCACTCTTCATATAGAGTTGAGGTAGTTCTTTAGCTGCTTTCAAATCCGGTAAAGTAGTTAAAGTGGAAGTACTAATTCCATAGCCTACTGGCTTGATAGAAAGCTTGAGTCTTTTCCACGTATCCATGTATAGACGGATTCCACCACGTTGATAATCTACTTTTAAATCACGTAGTCTAGCGTATTGGTAGATCCCACCATTCTCTGCAAAGATAGCTTTCGGTTTATATAAAGCTATGTAGCGTGCTTCCTTCCAGCCTTTACATAAATACGAATCCCTAATAAACATGTAGCCTGACTGGTTGATGTTCCGTAACTGTTGTTCACCGTTAACCTTTGCGATTAATACTTTCTCTTGCACTCTAGAGTTCCACTCTTCAAGCGTCCCTTTAGGCAAAATCCCCTCTTCCTGTAATTGTTTAGGTGAGCACTCTATTAATCGGTCTAAGAAACGTTCCACTAATGCAGTAGATTGAGGCAGAAAAGGAAAGCCACCTATATTTACTTTTTGAATGCTTTGGTAAAACGCGTGTTTTTCGTATTCATGTTCTTCGCCCCAAGGAAATAATACGTAGGCACCAAACGTATTACGTTCATAGGCGCTAGCATTATTTTCTACTATCGCATCTCTATAGCGGTGCATCGTGTTGATATCTTCTTCCAAAGGACCGGGACTATGATAAGTCCGTCCATAATAACTTCCTTCTGCAGCAAAATCGACGCGATACTTAGCATCAAAGACATATTCGTAGGTATGGTCTTTCCCCACTTTTTCTATGCTTAACATAGAATCTGGTTTTTGCTTTACCGTTGGCAATCTTCCTGAATGCTTTTGGAAATGTAAGGTGATCTTTTCATTCGTATGAGGATGACGAAAGACTCTTTTCGCCGACTTCGACTGATTTAACGTTACAAAAAGCCCCTCACGATTGACCTTAATAATATCTTGACTGATCATCTTATACTTTGAAGCTAAAATCTGTCCTAACTTTAAGAACGTCCAATATTCATAAAGGGTTGCCACATCTTTGACAGAGATTCTCGCTAATTCTCCATGCAAAACTAAACCACGAGATAGCGTCAGATAGGCTTGATAAGCTTCTCTGTATCCAGGGGCCATTTGTAGCACGAGGGACATTACAGAGCGATCAAGCTTACCTATGGTTCTCCAAAAGGGAGAGGCAAGCTTTCTTTGGATAGACGATTCCATGTTTTGGACTACTTTCATTTTATCTTGGTTGGGATTTTGTTGATCAAAGGGTTTTCTCTCTTCCAGCTTTCGTTTTAATGAATTCAATTTATGCGAAAGCCTCACCATCATCCATTTGACGAAGCGGTTTTCTAATGTGTCGTAGGTTGGTTCTTTTTGAACGTTTATCCCTTTTGTCGGCATCATTTTCTTTTCATGAATGGGAATGCCATTAGGAGATTCCACAAATAGACCAGGACGTTTTCGCAGATATTTCAAACCGACCGTGTCCTGCCTTTTAAGCTGGTCACCCCTCACTAAGCGATGTTCTTTCTTCAATTGGTGGTGAGGTTGTTTTTCGACTTGTGTAACGGCCATTGTAAACTGTTGGAAGTATTTCATTACTAAACGATAAAATTCTGCCCAAGAGGGTTCGGCCGTTTGCGTTGTGGTAGCTCCTAAATAGGTTTTCTTAACGAAATGATAGGCTAAGTTATAAACTTCCTCATTCACTTCCTCTAAGAGCTGTTGGTAATCTTCCTTATACGACAGTTTAGAAGGAAAGACTTCCAAAGTTACATCCAACTGCTTTTTCCCTTCACTCAGGATAGAGAAAGTGGTGTACCCTACTTCATTCGTAAAGGATAAATTCCCCATTAATAGTTGATGAGGGTGCTTACCTACCTTACTGACTGCTTTCCTTAAGGTAGGATGTTCATGCTCAAACTCTAATGAATCGTGACTTTTAGGCGTTACCACGAGTTGATAAACTCCATTTTCAAAAAATAAAGGTGGCACATTAATATGTTCCGTGAGTTTCTCTTCACGCACATCAAATACTCTAACGGATTCAATAGCTTCTCCATTTACTGAAAAGTACATGGATTCATAGGGCTGTATAGCCTTGTATTGCTTCAAACTCTCATAACGACTATGGTACGGTTTTCCCTTAATGTAGAGGGAAAACGAGTCCGTCTCTATTTCAATCAGTTCTCTTTCATCAGCTGCTCCAGAAGGAAGTAAATCCATCTAAATCACCTCGCCGGATCATCTCATAAACCTTTCGACCACTTCTCGGAAAACGTGCCTGGCTCAGTATGTCCTCGATCTGATCTGATGATAAACCTTCTTCATAAGTATGGTTTGTAAAGTAAGTAAATAAGTTCATTAACACCTGAAAAGCTTGTCCATGACTAGCTGTGAGTCGCGGAAGAATCTTTTGGTAAAACTGAAAGTCTAACGCTTGGTCCTCAGTCATTAAATAGCGACTATAAATTGTATAGAAACAAACCTCATCACGGACGCGATAACCCACATGTGCCTGAATGGGTTTAAGAATCTCGTTAATCTGAACTAACTCTTTCGTTACATGTTCCACCGTTTCTTTATTTGATGATGAATAGGCATCTTTCAAACGAAGGTATTCTGATTGTATTCGTTGATTCGGAAGGTTTACTTGTTCCTGTTGTCCCTCCTCTTCAAGAAAAAACAAGATATCCAAATGAACGTCATTCCATTCAATGGTATTCGCACGATCTAATACCTTTTTACTAAATGGATGAGTGGTTTCATCCATATTCACTGTCCCAATAATATATAAATTGGGGGGGATCGTTAGCCGCTCCCACGCTTGGTTTTCACTCATAATCGGGAGGGTTTGAACTTCTCCATCCACCCATTTTCTACTTTCCATCACACTTAGAAAATCACTAAAATAATACTCCACACGTGCCAAGTTCATTTCATCTAGCACCACGAAGTAAGGGTGCTCTTTATGTAGCCTTGCTTCCTTAATCACAGAGGTTAACGGTCCCTCCTGAAATGTTCCTCTAATATCCGTGTAGCCTAGAAGGTCAGAGCCGTCGCTCCAGTCGGGTCTTACTGGAATTAAAGTAAATTGCTTGTTTTCCTCTGTTGCTCCTAAACTTTCGGAAAACAACTCTATGATCTTCGTTTTCCCTGTTCCAGAAATACCAGATAAAATCACAAAAGGCTTTGTTCTGAGCGAGAGAAACAAATTTTTCACATCCTCTAATTCATAGTAAAAACCTTGATTCCGTATGTAAGAGTGTATATGTTCAATGATTTTTTCATCTGACCACTCTATCTTGTGATCTGTATCATTTTCCTCTACACGTTCACTTTTTAAGCGGACGTAGTCATCATAGATATCAATCATAGATGATAAGTCTTGTTGTAGGTCAGCTTCTGGAGGGAGGGATTTCGGGTCGTATTCAATATACAGTGCCGTAGACTCTTCATAGCTCTTTCCCTTGGAGCTGCTTCCGATGTTAATCGCGTCATCTTTGTGTATAGGTGATGAAGTAAGATAACGATCTGTCTGAATCGTACTTCTAATATCTTCTCGGATGTGCTTGAGCTGTTCTTTCGAAGCTTTTGTAATTCCTTGAGCGAATGAAAGATAGACCCTCTCCATATCTTCACTAAACAAATACCCTAAATAGTAGCCTTGTTGCGTACTTGTTGTTACATGCTTATCTAAGATAGTAATCCAAGGAACTTGGGCCCAATTTCCTTGTCCCACTGAACCTTTCACTATAAATCGGTCTTGATCAATAAAATCCAGCGAGTTGATCATTTCTGGAACATCGGTTCGAACAAATTGACCTAATGAATTGGATTTAAATTGCTTGTTTTTTTCTGTTAAATATTCATTTGTAATCTTGGTTAATATCGAGTGAATCTTGTCTTTACTTTCTAAATTTGCTTGATCATTCACTAATCCAACTCTCCTCAAAATCAAGTTTATAATTACACCCTAAGGAACCACATGTTTAATGCCATGACATTTATATTTAGCCTGATTTATTTAGTCACTTCTGCTCAATAGAATATTTTCAAAAATAATCCATAGTTATCACTAACACTAAACGATGAAATCGTGTTTTGAAAGCAAAAAAGAAGAGAACGACTCCTCTTGTTAAGAAAGGCATTCTCTTCTTTTTTTGATTTGAAATATTAATAGAGTGCCTCTAGAGAGGAATTCCGCCTCAAACAGCTCTTACCTTAAAATCTCCAAAAGTTTATTATGTAATTTTTCTTTTTCTTCACTACCAGTCGTTTTCATTCTAATTATTGGAATTCCATACTTTTGCAAAATTTGGTCTTTCATTTCATCTCTTTTAAGCTGCACAGGGTTCTCGGAATGGAATGCATGGCCGTCCACTTCTACCACTAGTAGGGGCATTTTATCCATTTTGTTAAATATAACAAAGTCTGTGTGAGTTAATGGATTCATAGCATATTTTCGTTCTGATTCTGTAAGTCCTTCAGAGTCCTGGATTAACATTCGAAGTGGTTGATGGAGTACGAAATCCAAGCTAATGAATTTTTCATCACTTAACACTTCCTCGATTACTACATTCATTAAATTTTCTGAAGTGTATTTAGAAACTTTTTTACTTTTTTTCATTATATTTAATAATTTGTCTGAGTAGCTACTATAGAGAAGATCAAAAACGGAATGAATTTTGCTTTCTATAACTTGAAAATTGTTATATCTAATATATCTAATTAAATCTCCTATATTCGTTCGGTGCCAACGTTCGCCCCCATCGGCTACTACGACAATTAGCTTTTCCTCTGCACGTGATACAGCTACGTTTATCAGTTTAGCGTCATCTACGAAGTCATTTGCTTTGACTTTATTAGAAACTGTAGTCAGAATGATTGTTTCTTTTTCTCTTCCCTGAAATTTATGGACAGTATTTACTTCCAATTCAGAGTCTCCATATGTATGTTTGATTGTATCCGCTTGTAATCTGTATGGTGAAATTATCCCAGTAGAACTCAATTCTATCTTTTGTTGTGGTATTACTTCTTTTAAAATTACATCTATTTGCCTTTCGTTAATTTTATCCCTGGCATGGTTACCTTTCGCCGTTTTATATATCACTAAAGGTTGAGTTTCTTCTTCTGCTTCTGTCAACACTACTAACTCATTGTCATAGAATTTTTGATTACAAAAACCAATTATTTTTGGATGGCATCGATAATGCTCTTTTAGTAGCGTTCTTGGAGCATCTTTAAATACAGCCCCTACCGATGATAATAAACTGTGCTTTGCGTAATGGTATCCTTCATCAACATTAAATTCCTCAAATATTCTTGTCGTTATTTTCTTAATTTCGAAAGTAATGACATTGGGAAGCTGCTTCATATCTCCTACGACTACCGCTTTCTTTGCGGAAGATAAAGCTAGTGCACCAGTTACTAAATCCACTTGCGAAGCTTCGTCGACAAGTACAAAATCAAATAGATAGTTTTGAGGTGCATTTTTTCTCAGGGAATGAGTGGTACTTAAAATGATAGGATACTCCTTAGAAAATTCACCAAAATTATTCCACAAAGCCTTCTCATCGAATAAAATCCTTTTCTTTTTCTTTCCATAAATGGCTGCTAACTTTCCTTTGAGCAACTTCATAGAGTCTTCACTATACTGATTCATGACAGCTTCAAAATCATAATTCTTCAGCTTCTTACCTAATCTATTTATTTCGGTTTCCAACTCTTTTATCTTTAATTCGTAATAGAGCCTTTGTAAGTTAGAAATAAATTTCTCTGAGGAGTATTTATATAGCTCAAAGTTATAGATACCGTACCTCATTAGGTAAAATAACTTTTGCCCCCATGTAATTTTACCACTCTGTATTGATCGCTCGTAATCAATTAATAATTGCAGTACTCTATCCGAACTTAATTTGTAATAGGATTTTATTTGTAAAAGTTCTAGTTCTGTTTTTGAAATATAGTCTTTAAAATATTTATACTCTGTTTTGATTGAAGATAATGATTGCTTCAAAGAAGCTTTCTTGTTTTTATACTCTAGCATTTGGTTCAGTTCTTGCTCGGATTCCTCTAGTTTTCTTCTGATGAATTGGACTTGAGTATCCTCTAGCACCCAATGATCCATGCTAGGATAAGCCCCACTTTGCTCAGAGAAAAATTTTTTCTTATTTTCTCTTTTCCCTAAATAAGCAGCCAAAAAATCAATTCCATACTTTTGCAATTTCTCATATACATTGGATGTAGCAGAATTATTATTCGAAACAACCGCAACCGTTTTATCATTCATAATAGCGTTGGCAATAATATTAAGAATCGTTTGCGTTTTTCCTGTACCCGGGGGGCCTTCAATGATACTAAGCTGTTCGTTCATCGCTTTTATAGTAGCTGACTTCTGGCTAACATTAAATCCAAAAGGGAAAATAACATTTTCTTTTTTCTCTTCACTTTTTAATGGTTTTCTTTCTAAATAAGCAGATAAAACACTTTGGGAACTGACAGTCGTTAAACTATCATACTGTTTACTTAATAATTTCCGACCTTGCTCTTCTTCAGAATCTATCTGTTGAGATAGTTTTTTTAAGTAATCAAAACAAATAATGGCGTTTTGATTTGATAAGCTATCCTCATCTATTGTCAATGATTCTCGGGAATAAGTTTTTTTGAAACCACTATTAAAAATTAATCTTACATGCGTTTCGAAAACCAAAATATCATTAATTCCATTTATAGGTTGATTATTTTTATATACTATTTTAGAAGCTGTTTCCAACCTTTTTGGATCACGATACCAAACTACTTTATTTTCATTATATTTGTAGACCTTATTGGACCTCTTAAACCTAATATGCCAATTGCCATTATTAAAATTACAAAATGAAACTTGATCTGTTTTGTCTGTTCCGTTTATAAGGACCAGGTCATTGTCTAATTTCACTCTTAAAGCACCTCTTTTTTAACCAATATGAATTCCGATTACATCTTTTTCCTTTTAGACATTTTAGCACATTATTGATCAGCGCTATATCAAATAAAAGGCGTCTTCATCTGAGGAGTTTCCATGGAAACTCCTCAGATGAAGACGCCTAAATTTTTTCTCTATTTCTTCCTAGAATTTCTCTTTTTCAAAGATCATTATTTTTTCACCAATTCTTTTAAGAGAAGCATAGATAAACTTATCATACTTTAATAAATAGCAAGCTGAGACGTTTTCCCAACAAACTTCCCATACTCTTTTTGAAACTGCAACTTCACTTTCCCAACCGGACCATTCCGCTGCTTACCGATAATCAATTCAATCTTGTCATTATTCTCCTGCAAATTATAGTAATCCTCCCTATATAGGAACGCGATCACATCGGCATCCTGTTCAATGTTGCCCGATTCACGCAGATCAGACATGAGCGGACGTTTATCCTGCCGTTGTTCTACAGCCCGGGATAATTGAGACAGTAGTACAATCGGAATTTCAAGCTCAAGAGCTAATAACTTCAATTCTCTTGTAATAACGCCTACCTCGAGGTCACGACGTTCGGAACGTGTGGAGGGGGACATAAGCTGAAGATAATCGATGATGACCAGGTGACGTTCATTCTTTATTTTCTTCATATGGGACCTGATTTTTGCTCGGATTTCGCTGACGGTTCTTGGTTGGGTCTCAATGTTGATTTGCCATTCGGATACTGGCCCCATGACATTTAGAATGTCTATGTAATCCTGCTTGTTAAAATCCATGGATTGCCATTTCGCTCCATCCACTAAAGCTTCGGAGGAAAGGATCCGCTTGATAAGCGGCCTTTTCCCCATTTTCAGACTGAAAATCTGAGCACTCCCACCCTCCTTACAGTGGTGGGAAGCAAGGTTGAGGGCAAACGCTGTTTTCCCCATCGAAGGTCTGGCCGCAAGAATAATTAAATCCCCTTTCTGCGTACCGCCTGTCATTTGATCCAGCTCTTCATATCCGGTTGAGAAACCAGTTATACCATCTTTTACTGGAGTCTTCATTTCCTTGGCAATCTCAATGAGAACCTCTCGTACCGAACCCTCATCTTCTATCATGCCAACCTCTCGATAAGAATCCATATTCGCACTTAACGTATCATACGTTTCATCGCCTGGATCTTTGACGTATCGGATTGCCGCTGCCCTGGTGAGGCGGTGTCTGTACGCATCAAGCACCAGACGCTGATGATGTTTAAAAGTTGCCGTTGTTGGAACCGATGTAGCAAGCTCGGTCATATAGGTGACACTTCCCGCCTCTCTGATCTTATCTTTTAACATTGTGGTCACTGTGACTATGTTGACCGGCTCATTGGCTTCATAGATGGTTCTCATCGCCTGGAAAATTTTCATGTGCCTTTTATCGGAGAAATGCTCGGGTGAAAGAATGACATCATCCATCAGCGCCCCTTCCATTAACAGGGTGCCAATAACTGATTGTTCTGCTTGTTGATTGAAAATCATTTGTCCATCTTCCTTTCCATTTCATCCAGTTTCTCTAAGAACAACCGTTTCGTTTCCTCCGACACTTCTGCCGCTTCTTTTTTCCAACGTGCCATCTTTTCAGCCATCCCATTATCCGATACCTCATAGACGGCAATTTCTGATAAAGTTGGCGGGAACGGTGATTTCACCACATGGTTCGTTAAACGTCTCATCACTTGATCATATTTCATTTTCTCAAGCTCCGCAGTCCAGAGAGTAACCTTCCTTTTCGTCAGTGGAAATTTGCCTACATACACTTCCTCAATGGTTTTCAATACTTCTACCGCTTCTTCATAATTCATATATTTCTCTCCCTTCTAATCTTCTCAAAAATGTCGTCCTCTTTTTCATCTGACTCTTTAATATTGGGGCGCTGTTCCAGTGCTAGGGCCTCCGCCCCTTTGAGTGTTGTAACACCCACTGCCTGCCAACGTTTTAAAATAGCCTCGCAATATTTATAAAAACGCTTGTTATGCTGCAAAGCTCGCTTCATTGATTCCACGACCAATTCGTCGGACAGCTCTTCACACCACTGCGTAATACTCTCAGCTGTATAGGGAGTCAGCATCCCGATATTCTGTTCGTAAAATTCATGAGGATTTGGATCAGTGGCCGCTTCTTCATCTCTCTCTTTTCTTTTTCTTTCTTTTCTTTTAAATAAAGCGCTCAGTCCTACGTCCGTTCCTACGCCCACTCCTGCGCTCACCCCTTCGCCCGCTTCTTCGGTCACGGGCTTATTTATACGTGAGATCATTTCATACAAAGGCGCACGGTTTCGGTTGATAAAAGTGTGCTTAATGTAACCCTTCTCCTTTAACTCTGCGCGGGCACGTTTAAAAGTGCTCTCCGTAAGACGAGCCTTCGTCATGAGAGTCGCGGACGGAACTGCGAATTCTTTTTTCCATCCAACTTTGTTATTGAAATGCATCAACGAAATCCAAAGCATCGAGGCAGGTAAAGATAGCTCTTCCAATTCCAGCTGATCTAAAAAAGCATTCAATTCTTTTAAGTAATTCATTTTTCTCCTCCTTTTTTTGAAGGCATAAAAAATAGACCTTCTTATCTCTAGAATCGATAGGAGGGTCTGATTTGGTGTCAATTTTTAAAAAAATATTTTGTGGGGAATTTTTAGTCATGCTTTTTACTTTGTTAAGGAATGGATGCATTTACTTTTTTCGGGATTAGAAGAATTATCAAAATGTATTGTGATTAACTGTTTCTATCGTTTATTATTTCGTGCTATAAAGTATTAAAAAAAGGATGTAACTTTCTCCAAGTAAATTTTGCAGCTAGTGACTGAAATACATAAAGTTGATTAGTTCTGTCTTAAATGGATCAATGTTACTGCATACGTGGATCAAAAAGTTTCATTATTTAGAAAGCTAGACCTCTAAAGATTGTGGCTATGATAAAAAAGCCTTCTAGCTTAATAGTTAGAAGGCTTAAAGGCTCATTTGTTAAACATATCACGCTTTGTAGTATCTAAAATAAATTTACCAATACTCTTCTTGTTAACTCTCAAATGGCGATAAGAGTTAACAACTAAACATACTTCATTATTTCTTCTTTCGACATTTCCAATACCATAGAATACTAAATTAAACCCTTCTTGTAATAACTCTTTCAAAACCTTAAACATGCGTTCAACATTATTTGGAGAATTTGCGAAGAAGTTTTCTTCAAAGTAAATTTTAGTACTGGTGTTCCCCTTTTCTAACAAGAAAATGGCACGTTTCTCATAAGCTTCAATGGAGGAGATTTCTTCATACAAAGCAGTTGCACTTCCTATATCGTCCTCGCTTAAAGCGGACACGCTATGACGTTTTCTAACAGTTGGAGCTCTTTCACCTTCTTGAGTAAGAGAAGCACTGGCATCAGTTGAAGGATTAACTGAGGTTATGTTCTCGATCTCACCATCTGTCCCTTTTGTATTACTTTTCTTTCTTCTACTTCTCTGCCTTTTCAACCTTTCATCTCTTTCTTCTTCGGTTTCTGCCACGGAATTTATTAGTCCACGTAACACATTATCAATATGTTTATCAGACAAACCTCTTGTATTTGTTGCAAGATTTTTACGTGATTTGTTCTTTTGCTCTCTTTCAAAAAAGTCTTCACATTCTTCTGAATGATCTTCATTTGGCCAAGTTTTAAAGTGTTCTCTTCTTTTCCCTCTGGGAACAAATTCAATTCTAGCAGCGCATTCATCATATGCACAATACAAGTTTTTCTTTACGACATCGTAATCTTCTCTGCCCTCAACCTCATCTGGTGTAACTTCTTCGGTCAAATCACCTTTTCTGAATAGTGCAACCTCAATAGACAACTTCACTCACCCCTATTTTTTATTTGAAAGAAAATTCAAAATTTTCCTTCATTGCTTATTTTATAACACAACCCTTAATTTACCAATACGAATTTTTACATTATTGATCAAATTATGAGTTCTCACATACTTAAAATCTTATTGATAAAAAAGATGAACTAAAATTAATAAGGGGATTTACAAACTTTCTTTATTTCTTTTCCCCCTCTCTTCTGTTCATTACTTCATGACTTTGACTACTCATTCCCTTGCACTTTTCGTTTGATACCATTAAAGTATATAATGGTTGAAATCCAGCCTAACTGGTAATGGATAAGATAGTAACATTTTCACTTTTTAATTTTGGGAACATGGTTTCCCTTAAGGAAAGGGTTCAGATATAGTATGAAAGATAATTTTTGGCATGAGTTGCCGCGACCGTTTTTTGTTCTGGCACCGATGGAAGCTGTGACGGATGTCGTTTTTCGTCACGTTGTGAGTGAAGCAGCGAGACCGGATGTGTTTTTTACAGAGTTTACGAATACGGATAGCTACTGCCATCCGAAAGGAAAAGACAGCGTACGGGGGCGTCTGACATTTACGGAAGATGAACAACCAATTGTGGCCCATATTTGGGGTGACACCCCTGAAAACTTCCGGGACATGAGTATTGGTTTAGCCGAAATGGGCTTTCGCGGCGTGGATATCAACATGGGATGTCCTGTGCAGAATGTTGCAGCCAAAGGTAAAGGATGCGGGTTGATCCGTCGTCCAGATGTGGCAGCGGAAATCATTCAGGCATCCAAAGCAGGAGGACTGCCCGTAAGTGTGAAGACCCGTCTCGGTTATACAGAGGTGGAGGAATGGCGGCATTGGCTGAAGCACCTTCTGGAACAGGATATAGCGAACCTTTCCATCCATCTCCGTACGAAAAAGGAAATGAGTAATTTCGATGCTCACTGGGAGCTGATTCCAGAGATCAAGAAACTTCGTGATGAAGTGGCGCCAAATACGCTTCTTACAATCAACGGGGACATTCCTGACCGTCAGAAGGGAATTGAACTCGTAGAAAAATATGGCGTGGACGGCGTAATGATCGGCCGCGGAATCTTCCATAACCCGTTTGCTTTTGAAACAGAGAAGAAAGAGCATACCAGTGAAGAACTGCTCGATCTCCTGCGACTGCAGCTCGACCTTCATGATAAGTATTCTAAAGAACTGGAGCCTCGGTTGTTTAAACCGCTTCGCCGCTTCTTTAAGATTTACGTCCGCGGGTTCAGTGGAGCGAGTGCCTTGCGTAATGAGCTGATGAGTACAAATTCTACTGATGAAGTACGTGCGCTGCTTGATGAGTTTACAGAGAGAGATGGCGTAAAAGAAGAGGAAAGTTTTTCTATTTCTTAAGTACAAGTACACACCGTTTCGTTTGAACCAAATCATTACTAGAGTTTCACAGGAGAGAAAAGCCTTTATGTGCTTTTCTCTTTTTTTAATAACAGAAAGAATAAGTACAGGCTAGGTACACTTCGCTTCATTATCTCTTCATTCCACATAAGCGCTCCTTCATTTACAAAGCTACCCATAAGACTAGTTAGTAGTTCAAAGACTAGCTTTTTGGCTTTACTTTACTTTTAAGCGTCCTCACGTAAGTTCTGAGAGAAATTCATGAATTTGCTCCTCCCTTTTTTGGTTCATTTAATTATATGTAAGCTAAAACATATTTTCTGGGCATAGACAACTTTCAATTACCGAAAAACGCGCATTTATCTTATAAGACCTCAAAAATATTTCTTCATGGACGTCATATGGTAAATAAAGACTTTAATCAAAAAAGGAACTATTGTAAAATGATATAAAAGTAGCTTTCTCCCTTTATAATCAGCCTAAATTATGTTGGGGCTACTTTGAAGATGGGTGATCATTCACCCATCTTTTTTTATATAAAACTCCTTTCACGTATTGCTAGTATTTTTATTTCTATTTCAAGAACGATGAAAACAATATTTGGAATTAATCGTCACTGAATAGATATTCGTAATTAAGTTGATTCAGTGCAATCTTCAAACCACCAAAATTTCAGAAGGCTATATGGTAAGCGGTGGATATCAATTAAACACTCTTTGGTTAGATACATTCACTTAAATGAACTGAATATCACTTTTTATGAGCACAAAAAAGCACTGATCCTTATCAGTACTTAATCAAAATGCTGATCCTTTTGTTTTACGATTGTATAAGAGATCACCCCCCCTAGCCACGCCCCTTCTTATCGACCAAACCGGTGATCAAAGAAACGAAATACAACAGCCCGTTGGTGAGAATAACGGGTCCAATCCAAGCTCCGCTCGTAAGATAGTCTGGGAGAGTGTGGTTTGTTTCCGTCTTTGGATACGACCGTCAAATTTGTCAGCAGCATCCCCAGTGTCCTTCCATTTGAGAACAGTGGAATGGCGAGTAAGAAAGTAAAGTGGGTAATATTGAAAGCTCTCCAGAAAATCAGGGTTGGCTCGTATCCGCGGCCGGTATCTTGCCATTGAGTATATAAGGCGGCAATAAAGCGGCGATCATGAGTTCAAGTCCGTCGGCAGGACCACCGGCTAAAATACACCTTATCATTTTTATTTTCTTATGATAAGAATTCACCCTTCATAATCTTAAAATTCACTATTCCTTCTTTCTAAAAGTTTTCCTACTGAATATGAGACAAAGAATCCTATAATTAACAAATTAAATACACTACCAATAATATGCTCCAACAAAGGTATAAAACTAATAATGCCTGCTTCCGTGTTTAAATTTGATGGATAATTAAAAAAAGGTTCTATACCTTTATGGATTACTAATAACAAGTCAGAATAGAGAGAAGGTGTATTACTATACTCTAAACTCTGTTTTAATCCATAAATTTCTTTCTGATCAAAATATGTAAACACATCGTTATTTTCTAGATAAAACACACCAAAAATTATTCCAATAACAATAAGGTTGAAAAATAATAATACACAAATGAAATTTATAAATTAAAATAAATAAGAATAGAATGAATCTATCACATACTTAACAAATAAAAATGAATAGGAAAGGATAACTACAATAGATAATAGCAAAATGAAAGTATTAGAGGTATTATTCAAAAATAGCCTAACAAACCCTATAGGATATATAATAATGACAAAACACTTCATAAAATAGAATAATAACTCTTCTTTCCCCCCTAATATACTACTATGAATAAACTCTCCAATAGCAATTAACAATACACTTAAGATGACAAGCTTAAAACTATCACCAATCTGATCTGGATTATCTTTTAATAAGAAAAATAATGCGGAAGAGGTAAAGTATGTCCATATCCTCCATTTAAAAAAATTATCTAAGTAAGAATATTTTTTTATTCCGTTTTTTACATCTGAGCGTGCACTCTCAAGATTAAAACTTGTTTCTGCAAAAGCTATTTTTAATCTTTTCATTAATTTCATTAAATATAATACTACTGAATACGTAAGAGTATGGAATAGCACTGTAAGTGCCATAGCTGCTATTACTTTTTCTATTACACTCACCCACTTTTGTACAAACCTAGAATTCACTTATGGTACGGCTCACCGTAACGTTAAATAGGGTAAACAACGAGATATAAGGAGGTTAACCCCATCCTTATATCTATTATTTTCTTATGTATAATCTCAACGTTATACCTAGTACTATCATTGCAAGTGTATCATTTATTCTGCCTACAAAATTTTCACTATACTTTAATGCATCATCTATACCTGTATTTATTGCAAGGTAACCAAATCCAGCTAAAAACAAAAGAAGAACAAATAGAAGCAGAAGATCTCCATTATGACCGTTTGCTTTGTTTGTTATTTTATTAGCTAACCAATCATGAAATAACAAATAAAAAGAAAAGATAGTTGCTGCTAATAACCATATCGGTCTAAGCATCCCAAAAAAGTTTAGTATTCCTAGTAGGATAATAAGCCATGCTGCTTTTGTTATCCAAGTTTTCTCTTCCATATGACACTTCCTCTAATCATTGGTTTATAATTAATTATCTAAATAACAAAACCCATTTTTTGATACCTCATATATACAACCATGCTAGTGTTTTAATATGATGAGCGCAGTTGCTCAATGAACGTCTATTGTCACACTACTGACCTTAAATAATTTACTAATTCCTTATATTAAACGCCCTTAAATAAAAACTATCAGTCAGAATTCTAGTATCAATTTTTAGGTCATCACACATATTCTTAAATAATTCCAACAGCCTTTGATTTGTGATATCAGATTCATGGTGTTGGCTACTAATGCTTTCATGAAAAGACTTTAAAGACTGTAATACTTCTGGAGAATCATTAAATACAATAAACACTTTATTCAGCGCTTCAGAAAATTTATCTCCCTTTAAGTCAAAGCGGTTTCCCATTAGTTGTTCTAATAAATCGTATTTTTGTTTTCTCTTAACTGAGCGTTTATGATATAAATTTGAAATTATAATACCAATAACACCAGAAAACAGGGATGAAACAAAAACAGTAACCCATTCCATAATTATCAATCCTTTTTTATTATCACTCTGGCACATACATCTTCTGTAAAGGCAATAAGGCTCGTACATCATTTGGCATTTGCTCATACCACTTCACAACTAAATTCACCAATTCCTCCAGGTCTACTAATCTAACAGAGTTATGCTTTGCGACCGCTTCAGCATGCGAAGTAAATCCCCCGGTAGAGACAAATAAACTATTCGCATCAATTGGGTTTGCACCAAGGAGTTGCTGAATTTCTGGTGCAGATGCAGATGATTTTCGATGCTTTACCTGAACTTTTATAATTGGCTTTTCAAATCCAAATGCATCTTTAAATGCTAGTACATCCACTCCTCCATCAGGCCCTTTAGGGCTTACCTGAACATTATAATCCATTGCTTGTAATAAACCACCTACTAACTCTTGCATTTGCCAGGGATCGAGATTATCTACTTTATCCTGAACCATCACTAATGCTTTATTAACCAGGTCTTGTATGATTTCACTTTCTTCTTCATCATCTTCATCTATATCCTCAGGTTCTAAGAAAGGGGATTCCACTAACCTTTCAATTTCTTTCCCCCATTCATCAACACGAAATACCGTTAGTACTGAGCCTAAACTGTTTTTAGCTGCTTGTGACAAAAGATCCCGTTCTACCGTAACTTCTTCCCAGTCAACGTCTATATGATTAGGATAATTTGAATCTCCAATCGACTTATCAAAATAATGGTCACCTGCCACTGTTCCTACCATGTACTCTCTAGTTTCTTTGTAGTAGGTTATTACCTTATCCCCTTTTTTAATGTCTCTACTAAAACGCCAAACTTGATTTACCCAACTGCTTCTGGATTTCGGTTTACTTTCTTCATAAACTTCATCCGCCATATCAATCATTTCACTCTTTGATTGAAATTGTTTTGGATCTTCTAATTGCGGCCATCCAATAGATGCAATGCCCTGTTCTTCCCACACTGGAATTAATTCATTATTGTCCCCTGCTCGAACCATCCACCAACGCTTCATTTATGAATCCCCCTTTAATAAGTAAACATTAACCCTTGATCCAACTGATGCTCTTTAATTCCATGTTCTCTGAGCTCATACACGAAAACCCGTTCTGTTATATCACTATAATCCTCCAGCACCAGTTGTTGTTTAAACTGATATAAATCGTCAGTGACGACGATCAACCTATTTTCGCCCTCAACATCCTCACTAATAAAATCTACGAGTCCAAAAGCAGGTTGTAATTGAACATTCAACCTACCACTTTTCAATTCATACTCCTCAATTAGAGAGAGAAAGTCCTGAGGAATAACACGTCCATTTGATACACCATTGGATGAAACTTTAAATTGTGCTATCCGCTTTACTGGTTTTAGTTGGATGGAGCGTTCCCGATCAATTTCATTCAAACGCTCTTTACTGCGGTCTTCTATTTCATCTATCTGTGCATAAGTCTGGTTGATTAATGCACTATTTTTTCTTTCTACGTTTTCTCTCTGGTATTTTTCTAAACGTTGCTGTAATGTTTCAATCTGCTCTTCAAAAGACTTTCTTAAAAAGACTCTTTTTCTATTAGCATAATCCTCTCGCTTACGTTGAATTGTTTTTAAAAGGTTTCTTGCATGCTTAATGACGTACCGTTTAATGTCTTGGTCTTCTTGAACGAACGTACCCTCCACCTCTAATGTTTGGTGAAATAAGAAATAAGGAGAGACTTGGACAAAACCACCATTCTCGCGTTTCCCAGTCATCATTAACTGTTGTTCAAGCTCACGACCATTTCCATCCACAATCGTTACCTGATTCAACTCAATTTTCATATCTTCAGGAACGGAGGCTTGAACTTCATAAAATGGCAAAACAGCCTGCTGAATTTCTTTAAAGGTCAATTGCATAATTATGTTAAACACAGGACTGTCATTTTGTAACATGGAAAGTTGAATAGTTTCTGAGTTCGTAGTTAATGCAAAACGAATAGATTCATCGAAATCAAACATTAACTTACGTCCGCGGGCAAAATCACGTATACGTTTAGGAAAACGGTCGATGCGAGCTGTAGACTTGTCTCCCGAGACGCTCACACGTGTCCTCGTACTTTCTAAACCTTGTAAAACGAAGTGACCATAGAACCGCCGAGGAATGCTATGGATTGAAACTTTATCGAAAGAGCGTTTAGCTCCTGGTAAATCAAAGTTTTCATCAAGACGCTCATTCTTAGCTAACTCTAGCAATCGTTCATGTTCTTCGGATAAGGTCTTTTCCATACGCTCAATCACATTATCGAGATTTTCCCTGCCTATAATGGATTGTTCCATAATAGAAGGTAAATCAGCCTGATGATCTTCCAATACTTCACCGATGAAATCATATACCAATTCCTGACCAAGGTCTTCCCTCATCTGTTCCATCTTTGTAAGAAGACGTGAAAGCACATCCCCTTCACGAGTATTTGTAGCTACTAAATTAAAGACAAACACTTCGTTCTTTTGACCGATACGGTGAATACGCCCCATTCGCTGTTCCAATCGATTCGGATTCCATGGTATGTCGTAATTTACCATCTGATTACAGAACTGAAGGTTAATGGATTCTCCACCAGCATCCGTAGCAAGCATGATTTGCAAATCGTTGCGAAACTTCTCCACCTCTTCTTGACGCCTGTCCATGGAAAAACCACCCACAATTTTAGCAATATCCGGTACATAAGCCTTCAATTTCTTTTCTAAATAATTCAGTGTATCTTTTGATTCCGTGAAAATTAGTATTTTCTCCCCTTGAGCAAGAAGTCCGTCTGCTCCAAATAAGGTGCTTTCCAGTTCAAGAAATTTTCTCTCATTCTCCTGCTGCCGTACCACATTTGCTTTGCGGATCAAATGATCAAGCATTTCTATTTCCACCTGAAGTTCGTCCATATCAAGTTCTTCAAATTCACCTTCTGCATATTGCTCCATCAATTCCTGATCTTCAAAGGAGCTTTCTTCATATTCTTCTGTGTCTATTAATTGCTGAAACCTCTGTCCTGTCTCCAAAACTTTCTGCAGTCGTTCTTTTCTTCGTAATAGAGAGAGGTAGATTGCTTCCACAGAAGAGCTAAGCCTCCGTTGTAAAATCATCATAGCAAAAGCAACATTCGGTTTATCATTCTTTTTCGCACGGTTAAAGTAATGACGTACGTAGTCCGTCACAGCGTCGTATAGCTCTACTTCTGCAGAGCTTAACTCGAAACCAAGTGTCTTTGTCGTTCGTTTCGGAAACAAGGGTGTTCCGTCAAATTTAACCATCTTTTCTTTTAACCGACGGATTACGTATGGATTACTCTTTTCGAAAATAGAGTCACTTCGATTCAGTTGAGAAAAAATATCATGATCGATAAGGCTCATTAAGTGCCTAAAGTTTTCTTTGTCTCCTTTATGCGGAGTAGCTGTTAGAAGCATGCAATGTTCTGAATGACGTAACAGGTTCTCCCCAAGTTGAAACATTTTCGTGCGTTTCACTTTTCTTTTTTTCTGTCCTACTGTGTAAGCTGCCATCTTATGAGCCTCATCTACAATCACTAAATCAAAGTGAGAATTTAGGATCATATTTTTAATATCCTCTCTAGAAGCCCAATACATGGATGCTATCACTTGCTGGTGCATTTCAAAGGGGTTGGTTTCACCCGAAGCTTTCAAGTAATCACGAGTTATAATTAAGAAATCTTCATCGAATTTTTCTTTTAACTCTGCCTGCCACTGTTTTAATACTAGCGGAGGAACTAGAATTAACGTTTTGCGAACCATATTTCGTGCTTTCAATTCCCTGATCAGCATACCGGACATAATCGTTTTACCTGCTCCTGGATCATCAGCCAATAGATAACGTACTTGAGGGGCCTGAAGCATCTTACTATAAACCGCTTCAATTTGGTGAGGCAGAGGTATCATATTCTTATTCCCACGAGCCCGTGCTTGAGAGTATTCTTTTTCTGTTCGCAATACGTGATACTGTAAATAGTGTTGAAAGCGATTCTTCCATTGATCTGAAGTTTCGATCTCAGAATAATGTTCCACTTTTTCTAATTGAAATTCTTCTAAATAATTTTCGAAGAATTGATTGGATTCACGACCGACAGCTTCTACCAAAAACAACTCCTCATCAATGCTTTCGACATGCTTAATTTGAACAGGCTCTGGCCAGAAAGATCCCCCGACTATTTCACCTTTCTTGAGCATAAAAACACCTCCATTTCCCTCTCAAGTTTAATACAAGGCTTCATATAGGCGTAAAACAAACTCTTCTTCGAGATATGTTTCCTTACCCTTTTTAGTTACTGTATCAATTCTCAGTTTACATTTTTCACCTATCTTATAATGCTTTTCAATTAAGCTAAACTCTACTTGCCTATTACGCTCTTTATTTTCCCCCTTTAGATCAAACACAAGTTCAACTTCATTGGATATTCGCTCATTGCCCTGGTAAAAAGCTGCTCGCACTTTTCGCGATGTGTATTCATCTGTGATACTTTGTTCCTGATAGAACGACACGGGCACTCGGTAGTTCGAGATTACTTTATTAATCATGGCTACCGCAATATCCACTGGTTGAGCCTTTTCAATGCGACGGTAATCAATCAAAGGAACAACAGCTTCCTGAGGTAATGCTCCGCCATGGATAAATTGAAGGCCACCACCAGTTTTAAAACGGTTGAGGCTCTTCGCAAGCACGACTTCAGCATTTTTTAAAGGAGTTTGGTGCTCAGCTAATTTAATTGCTCCTTCTGGAACTGACAAATCATGTCCAATTGCAAAACGTCGGCTACCATCTAATACATTCCCTTCAACAGCTGGGATTTTTCCGTACTCCTCAATTTGCTTAAATTGGAACAGAAACCCATGATCCGCAGTGATAAAAATCCGCTTTGCTTGAAGGCGGGACAAACGATCAACTGCAATTTGTAAATCTTGAATTGCTTGATGAACAGCTCCGTAGGTTTCACGCTCTGATTTAGCTGAATCCCCTAAAGCGTCAATGTGATCGTGGTATAGGTAAACCAACCGCTTTCCTCTTAATAATTGCTCGGCTTCACTTGTTTTCATATCTAGTAGTTGTTTCAACTTAAAAACTTCTGTTTGTGATTCAACCGTTTGCAGGATTTTACGGCGGTTATCCATTCCTTTAGTCGATTGTCCATCAGCTAATACACCTTTTTTGTCATCGACTTCTAGTTGACGATGGGGTAGTAATGACGCCATTCCTAACTGTGTGTAAGTTGGATAACTTGATGCCATCGGTTGAAGACTAGAGCTACCATTTTCACGTTTCGTTAAATGGTCATGAAGTTCATAGCCAGCTTCATAACGCAAAGCATCTGAAATGATTACGAACACTCTTGTTTGTTCTTTATCCAATATTGGTTGAATCTTTTCAGAAAAGAATGTTCGCTGTGGCATTATTTTTGGTACATAATCATCTTCAAGTTTGAAATTCATTTCCCCTGATAGACGACCTAAATATTCATTTTCATACCAATTTGTCAGACGATTAGCAACCTCTTCCAACATCTGTTTCGAATCAAGACGTGTGAAATGATCCATGAAATGACGATAGGCCTGATCAATTTCGTAGAGAGATTCCGCATAATTTTCATAAAAATCACTTTCCTGATGAATTCGATGTACAAAAGTTTTTAAAGTCTCCATTCGAATAGCTTCGTAAAGGGTTTTATACAAAGCTCTCAGTTTACCTTTTGAGCCCCAATGGGTCTGCAAGCGTTGCGCAATTAAAGATAAGCGTTCTTCCCCCTGAATTGTTTGATGAAGTAGCTCATCGATACATTTTTCTATGATCAGAGCATCAACAACAGGGAAGGTGTCTGTTAGAGAATAGTTGGAGATGTCTTGTGTACCTAATTTCTCCCTTACATGAAATGCCTTCTCCCATTCCTTAATGTGGTTTTCAAGAATATCTGCATCACTCTGCTGAAGCCACTCTTCAATGAAAAGCGAACAAACGTTAGGGGATGAAGAAATCCAACGCTTTTCCCACTCTTCCACGATAAAATTTGCCTTTTGTTTAAAGTGTTGATAAATAAGTACATTTATCAGCTCTTTGAAAGGTTGGTTTAGATCACCCAAAGAAACACCAAAATAACGACCAACGATCTCCAGTGTGCGATCTAAGGAGAAGTTACGCTTAATCGCCTTCACAAACTCATTATCTTCCAACTGTAAATCAGACGAGAGAACTTGACGTGAGATAACTCTGACGTCAGCTACCGTGGCTTTTGTTATAACGGCCATCATACTAATTTCAAACTGCGTTTCATTCGCTTGTTCAGGTAATACTTTATACAGTTTTCTTTTACGCTCTTTGCTATTAAAGAATGACGCATACTTCTCCATCATTGGACGTAAAACCTGGTCTGATACGTGTAATGTTTCTGATAGCATAGCTGTTTCATCTGCTTTGAATTCTGTGCTGTATGACAATATATCCAACAATATATTATTTTTGTCGTCGGGTCTTGGTACATCAGAATAGATTAAATAGGAATCTGTTGCTCTTTGAAGTTCAAGCTCCACCTTCAGTTGAAAAAAGTTTTGATCTGTTAAATACCTAACTTCAACACCCACTAATTGTTGGCTTAGTTCATCAATACTCACTTGAGCCTGAGCGTCATACCAAAACACAATCGCCCTACCTTTATTTTCCTTTTCTTGTTGTATTTTTTCTTGTAGTTTTTCAATTACATTCACGTCTTCCACCTCTATATGTAAACAAAAAGAGGAGAAGATCTCCTCTTTTTGTTACTTAATCTTTGCTAGTACATTATAAAATTTAGCGTAGTTCATTTTAACACCATCGTCTAAATCAATATCAATTTGTTCATTCGCATAAGTAGCTAAATGCTTATCAAACTCTTGTAGTTCATCAATCTTTTTCTGAAAAGCTGTCCTAGATTTTTCTAAGCTACGACGATCAGTCGCGGATAAACTTGGATTAGCTAAACGTGTATCAATCATGTCAATTTCATTTTGGTATTTCGATTGAATTTCTTGTAAATGCTCAAACCGAATCGTTGCCATTGTATCTGGTTGGTAACGATGCATATAGATGAGCGTTCGCAAACCTTTTTGTTTACCTGAATCAACTAACCAATAAATTGGTCGTTTTTGATAGGTTTTACAATGGTTTTTAAAAAATTCGTCTAAGAAATAACGGCGTAGTCGTTCTTCTGGTGACTCATTTTTCTTTATTATTAATGATTCAGCTAACCATTCCATATTTTCATCTACTGTATCTGGACTAAAGGTAACTGAGAGAAACTCACGTAAACGTACAATAATATCTTTATCAAAGTAATGATCATCTGTTAATTGAATCAGACCATAATGGTTTGGTATAAATTTTTGATAAATCGATTCATCAAATTGACCACCTGCATAAGCGAGCCCTTCAACATCTAATGAGTAACGGCCCATGACACAACCAATAAAGTAAGATAAAAATGATTTAGTATTATTTATACGACTTTCATTTCTTATTGTAATATCTTTTTCTTCAACTTTTGGAGATAACTCCCCTTCTAAACCATAAGTCTTGATAAATATTTCATTTAAACTTTGCTCATTTTTTCTTAGTTGCTGAATGTAGTTATTAACTTTTTCTTTCCAACAACTATTTGCCTCAGAAATTTTTTCAATTTCTTTTATATTAGTTATAAATGGGTGTTGTTTAAAATCCCATGATATTTCATATGACTCCCATTCATCCTTGGCTATTTGTACACTGCTCTCTACTAACTCTTTTACTAAATTTCTATTAGTTGGTTCAATGATTGGTAAACTTTTTAAATCGCCGGTTTGAAAACTAATGGTTGGGTTTAATAGCTCTAACATTTCACTTGAAACTTTTGAAGTTAAAAAGCCTAAAATGATAGATAAAAAATCTTTGTTATTAGTAAATAAGGAAGAACCTTTGACATCAAAAATAAAGCCTTTCGGTGAATATCTTATTCCAAAATACTGTGAGTTAACATCCGACCATGTCAAACCTTCTCTAAAGTAAAAATTAATGTTTTTAACCGTCCTAGTGTAATTCTTGTATTTGCTAGTTGCAAGTTCTTTTATTTCTTCTCCATCTTTTTCCCAATTTACCACATAGTACTGATTTCCATACCATTTTCTATAGGCACCTCCTTTATTATATGGGAACCATTTTTTATTACTATTTTTAGCTTCGATAAGGTTGGACATATTAAAACCAATATCTTCAACCCCAACCTCATACCATAACCTCAAAAACCTATCGTTGTTTCCAGTTTGTAAACCCGCCCTTGGTTGGGCAATACCCCCTAGTTCATTGTGATTTTTAAAAGCTGATTTTACAGATTCCGTTGCCCAATAAGCAATGCGATTACCAGGAAAATTAAAAAATTCTTCACTTTTATGAATGTATTTATATGACCTATTTTCTTTAGCCGCCTCTTTAACTAAGGAAGAAAGTTCGGTAGATTTATATTTTGAAAGTTTCAGGTAGACCCCCAAAGTACTTTTGGTTTGTTTATGAGCTACAAAAGCACAAATTGGAACAGTTGCTTCACTAAATGCAGAATAATTTAAATGAATTAAGCTTGATAATGCAGATTTTTGTAAAAGGTTTTTTCTTAATTTCTCGTGAGTAGATATGAACATCCATGTATATGGTGTAACTAATACAAAGTAACCATTATCTTTAGTTATAGTTTTGGTCTGATATATAAACGAAGAATACAAGTCAGTTTTATAATCTTTATACTTTTCATTCATATATTTTTTCAGCACTTTGTTGTATCTACTATGATAGGGCGGGTTAGTTATAACCACTTCATATCTTTGATATAATAAATTAGCTTGTTCGATTATAGGTAATAACTTGACCTTTAGTTCTTTGATATAAGATTCATCAAGTAAATTAACTTTTTGGTCATCTAAGTTATATAAACGATTAATCCATTCCTCATAAGGTAATTCAATTGGATTTATTAATGACCCAAATTGTTTTCCATTCTCAAATTGGCTTAATAATTCGTTGATGAATGACTTTTCCATTTTATTTTCTGCAAAATAATTAATAGCCTCCTCAGATAATGTTTGATCAGCCTCTACTATTTCATATACGTTCAATTTTGGACTCTTACCTTTTCGACTAAGCCTTGAAATAAAACGTGGTTGTTTTTCAGCTGCCTTCATCAGGAGTGCAAAGTTCGCAATTTGCTGAGCACGTTTATCTATATCCAAACCGTAGAGATTGTTTTCCAAAATTAACTGTGGTATTTCTCTTGATGGATAACCTGCTTCTTCATACATATCGTATAACATATCAAAAGAGTAAATTAAAATGTGTCCAGACCCACACGCGGGGTCCATAATTTTCAAATCTTCTAATGAATCAAACCTGGGATATAGATGATGGTTTTCTTTATGTTTAAAATAATACTCCCAATGCTGTGACAGTTGATTATCTTCGTATTTCTCATCGTAAAGTTTTCCTAATGAATTTTGTACCATGTATTGTACAATCCACTTAGGTGTGAATAATTGAGTTACTACAGGTAAGTCTTCCTTTTTCACTGCATTATTTCTTAGTCCACCAACTTGTTCCTTCTTTTCAGACATGTAATATTGGTACAGCCAGCCTAATACTTCGACATTATCTGAACGCACACCGTCTTCACGTACATGATAGAAGTTTTCATCAGACAATTCATTTACAATTTTACGTATAATCGACTCCTGGTCTAATAAATAATCGGGTAATAATAGCTCTGTATAATCTTCAATCTTTTCAAATAAGAAAGGCAGTAGCTGGTTTAAAGCATTACACTGGGCAATGAGCAAACTTCGATAGGCTTTTTCATTATCTCCTTCTTGTATGCTTTCACTCACTTTTTGATGTTTAACATCTAAATTCATAGTTTCAAATTGCAATAAAATGTCAGGATCATTTTTACCCGTACTACTTGATAGCACGTTGACTTTATCCGGTAGATAATTGTTTACTTCCATATAGCGCATAGCAATAATTCTGTTAAACCACGTATATGAAATTTCCTCGATTAATTGATTGTATCCTACGTTGTTCAAACGTTGTTGTAATGTACGAAAAGATTGCTTCATTTCTGTATCATATGATTTACCGTTCACGTACAATTGTCCGTAGTTTTCTTCAACCTTCAATTCCTGATCATTTTCAGTAATGCCGTATTGCTCTGCTTTCAATGAAACTTTATCTATCAGGTCACGCCTGGCTTCTACAGCAAATCTCTTCAACTCTGCTTTATTCATCGTTTCACCTCTGTATGTAGAGGGGAGATAATTTACCTGCCCCATGGATTATGATTTAACAAAATAGTATGTTTGTAATTCTCTTATTAAATTTCTTTTTAATGACTCAATTGCCCGCTCCAAGTCTTCTTCAGAATCAATACTATCAACTTGGTTAAAGAAAGAATCATATAATTCTCGCTCGGTAATAACCTTTGGTTCTCTCTTAACAGCATCTGATTCCTCTCTTAATTCTTTAAGCATCTGCCGTGTTTTGACTTTTGTACAATCAATCAGCTCTCTTAATTGTTGTTGATTGATACGCGCACTGGAAATACGTTCACTTTCCTTTATCTTTTCATAAAGCTGACTAGCTTTGTTCGTTCTTAATTGGATGTATTCTGTTATAGTTTCATATTCTGAATATTGATCATTTAGGGTCTCTAGTTCATTCATAGATTTATTAGATTGTACAAGTACTGCCTGTTTTTGATTATTGGTTTCATCTTGGATAAGGTTCTTCAGGTTATCCACTAACTTTGGTAACTGACTGATATCTTTGGTTGGTTCTTCCTGTAACAAAATTTGTTTCATCCGTCGTACGATTTCACCTAGCTCATCATTATGAATGACTTCTATGTCCTGTTCATGTTCAACTAAAGCTTTAACCGCTTCATCAAACTTGACGATAGGATTTCCTTCATAAAAGCCTTGAAGCTTCTCTAAAATGTCATACCACTCTTCAATATCATCTTCGTACTGTATGAACGTGCGACAAAATTGCTCTGGATCTCGGTTAGCCAGTAATTTTTGTGTTCCATTGACTACAGTTCTTATATCACTTTCGCCAGGATACGGATATTCACTTGTGGTATCCTGTTGGCGTCTTCTTTCACGTACCTTTTCAATAGGACGAACAAATTCTTCTTCTACTTTTTCTCTTATTAACTCGTCATAAGAATCATACGTATCGTACGGTTGAGTAATCGAAAAGAAATCTCGTACAAGTGCAATCAGTTCTTGTTTCAGCTTATTATCCATTTCTACAATTGGAAGAACAACTATGCGATCGCGTTCAGACAATTTTTCTAATCGATCATAAAATTGGTTTGATTTAGGTGTAAAAGGTTCTCCCGCATACATAAACCGTACTTTCCCTGCATTCATTAACCCCATTAAAATACCGATCGTATCTTTTTCTTCCCAACCATAAGGAATCGTCTTATATTTTTGCACGACTTGTTTTAGTGTTCTTTGATCATGAAAACGTTCAAGTTCTTCTATAAAATACTTCATCTCATCCATTGCATTCTTATTTGTGTCGCTAAACAAACTTTGTTGTCCCAAATCCTTTACGACTTGCTCCCATTCTTTCTTGTTGTCCTTAAAGGATATAGGCTTTTCAATATAATCTAATTTCTCAAATGTACTACGAACCAACATATTCATAGCCTGATCGATTTTGTTTTCAAACTTGCCACTGAAATCACGACGTTGACCTTGAATGTAAAAGCTGGCATTGTCACATGCTTTGGCCAACAGTTCTTCAGCTTTTTCTGCGAATTCATCCACTTCTCCAAGTTTTAATTCATAAATCCGCTTTTGCTGCTGTGAAGTTGTACTAGTTTGCTTGCGTCGTACATAACTATCTACCTGTTGAATATATGCAAGAGCCCTCTCTGCTTCTGCAACTAGATCTTTGTTCAGGAGAACGATTAAATACCCAGAATTTGCCTTAGAAATCGCTTCTGAATCTGTCATTCCCTCAGAAAAAACTTGTATGGTCAATTCGTGGTTCATCTGTCCTTTCACATAACTGTCAAACCGCTTATTAAAATTAAAATGTTTTGTCTGGCCATTATACTTATATTCATATTTCGGGTGAAGGTACATGGCATTAAAAAAGAGATTGCCTAATCGTTCTTTCACAGCAGAACCGTTGTAGTCTTCTACGCGTATTTCACGATTAATTTCTTGTTCTTCGTCTGATAAGAATGAATAGGAACCATCTGCGTGCTGCTCAATGAACATTATAGTCTGAAGCCGATTCAACGATTCTTTTATTTTGTATTCCAGCGGTTGGCGTTCATCGTAAACCGTTTCAATCATGAGTGTTGCAATGTTGCTTGGTGTAGATTTGATTTCATCGATTCCTTTGATTAGATAGAGAACTTCCAAAACTTTTACGTCGTACTCTTCTAACCCTTCCTGGTTACGGGCACGATCTTGCGCTCTTGCGATTGTACCCGTAATCGATGATTCAAGGTAATCACGAATAGAAGGATAAAATTCTGCCATAGTAACCATATTATCTACATTTTCTTCAGCATTTAATTGGGCAGCTTCCTGGAAAGCTTTAAGTAAGGAACGTTCACCTCGAGAGGTGTGCTGCCCACCTTCTCCCAGATTACGGATTTTGGTGAAGACTAACTGCAGTAACTCAATTTGATAAGGAACAAATGGGTAAAAGGAAACGAATTCTTCGATATTACGGTAACCGGAACGCAATTGAGTGTTATTCGTATCAAAAGCCAAACGGTTATGAATCAGTTTTCCTTCTTGGTCATGAATAGTATTTAGTGTATCAGCACCAACTGGTTCTTTCTCCAAAAGACGTTTTTTAATTACTTCATCTGTATTCGCACTGGATAAGTTAATTTTTGTCTCAAAACGTCCTTGGATTTTAGAAAAGTCTTTCGTACTGTCTAAATCCGATACGGTTGACTCAAGTTTTTCCTGTGATGTGACGATTATCCATGCCTGACCATGGCATAAATCCCCTAGTTTTTCTGTAATTGTTTGTAGATTGAGCATTAAGCTTGTGTTGTTGCCAATATACTGCCCAATTTCATCGGCAAGGAAAACGATACGATAATCTGGTCCCTGACTTTTACAATAATCAGCAACGAGTTCTGCAACTCGTTGAGCATCAATAGAAAACCATTCTCTGCTCATATCAAAGAATGTTTCCGCCGTATCTTGGTCATAACCTACTGTTTCAAGAGCTTTTATAACTTTTCTTTTACGTAATAAAATTTTCAAACGGAGTTCTTCCCAAGACTTACCGTTTTGATCAAAGATTGTTTGTTTGAATTCTTCGTATTTCCCATCACTATCTAGTTGGCGTTCCATCTCAGCAACCCATAAGGTATCTGAATATCCTAAATGATTATTAAACACTCTCAGAAACACTTCGATAATACGCTCTTTTTCCGAATCCTTAGAAGAAGATGTAGAACGTGAATCGATATTGAATAATAATGCATCCGATTTTTTCTCGGATACTTGTTGCATCATGTTCAGAAGCTCCTGGTTTTCGGACTTGTTTTCAAAATAATCAGCAGGTGTTTTACCTGCAATTGTCTGATTATGTAATAAATAAGATAGGATCTTTAAGAAGTGTGATTTACCAGACCCAAAGAAACCCGAAATCCATACACCCACTTTTGTTGAGGGTTGATTATAGACAGCTAAATAATTCTTATAAAATCTCTCAAGATAATGCTCACTTTCTTCGGTCAGGACGTATTCATCCAATTCCGTTTCCACTACGTCCTCTTCTACTTGTTCAGCCTGAACGACGTTATTAATTGGACGAAATATATCTTTTTCAAATAGATCTTTAATCTGCATCATTTTCCCCTCCTCATGAAATTCGAGATAGTTGATAGTCATCTTCATAATCCAGAATACTGAATAACTTCAACCTTAACCCTGTAAATTCCCCTGGGTAAAAAAGCACGATAGGCTTCTTGTACCCTTTACTTGAAATAGCTTTTAATAACTGGCTTGATCTTAAGAAAGGGTGTGCTGTGCCAACACCAGTAATGAAAATTAGCTCCGCTTCTTCTGTCATATCTTTAAATTGCTGGATCATTGTATTACCCTCGTTAAGAATTGGCTCGATTACATCATTTAACCCACGTAGACCCTCCTCTTCAGCCACTTCATACAATTCTTCCATTTCATCCTCTTCAAAAAAGGAGAGCAGAAACTCAAATAAGTTCACCTCTCTAATATTTACCTTGGTACGTTTCAACATGTTTTTTAAATATACACGTACTTGCAACTCGTCCTGCGGCGGATAATCCAGTACAAAATGAGGAATATCACTCCCGATGCCTTTGGGGTTCGTGAATCCTTCCTGGTTGATCCTCTTCTCCATTTGCTCTAAGCGTTCATATGTCGATTTCATAATTCATTCACCTTTTCTAAGACTGTAAAAGAATATAATAAAGGATCATTCTTTTCAGCATATGTTCTTAAGGATTGAGTCATATGTATCGGATTTATTGAATATTTCGTCTGATCCACCTTTTCAATCATCTTGGCTTCTTTAAAGAACAAGCTTAATGACCTTATAAGACGCTTAATTGTTTCAGGTCTCCAGTTACTAACTTTGTCGTCTGTATTAGCCTTTTCTTCAAAGAAATAATGAAAGTCATTCGCATATAACGACTCTTGAAGTTCATATTTATAGACGATTCTTTCCCAATAAAACTCTAAAGGAATGCGATACACATCCAAAAAAGAATACAATGTCAAAGCCTTCCTGTCGTAATCAACGGCACTTAAAAAATGTTGTTGTAGTTCATCACCTAGGACTGCCGCTCGTCTATACACCATATTATATCTATTCTTTATACTGACTGGGCTTCGCAACTGGAATAGATTCTTCTCAGTTACTTCTTCTAATATTTCATTCTTAGTTTTATTTTGCTTCATGAGTTCAATAACGATATACATCTCATGTTCTGACCATTTTTCTTTAGTAAATCCGGCTGAATAGTGCATACTTTTCACCTACATTCTCTTTCCCTCTCATTTATTACGGTTAGAGAGAATTTTGTTTACAACTTCTAACCTTCGTTTACCACATTGTTGCTTTAAAACAGTTGTAAAATCCCCGTCCTTTAAAAACTTAGTGTCGTTGTTTTTATAAAGGTTATGTACCAGCCCTATCATCTGTTCTTCTTCGATCTCGTCGTTCCAATATCGATCGATAACATTATTAATTGATGAAGCCAGATCTCTTTGTGTTTTATGGAAGAGTTTTATACCCACCCAGTCCACCTCACTCATCTTACTTTTTTTATACTTATCTCTTATTTTATAGGTAGTTCTATGGTTGCACAATAGCTAGCAGATAAATATACAAAAATTTTCCTAGACACCACATTTTATCTTCACACAAGGAATGATGGTTGTTTCATCAGCGTCTGGGAAGATAGCGGTTGTCATATTACTGTGGATTTATAGTTTTATTTTTCTAATATTCTGAAACCTCTAATCACCGGCATACGTATGAGAGTCAGTTAATAATAATTACGGTGTTAGAGGGAAAGGAGACAGTTCTGTGATCAAGGTAGAAAACATCAGCAAGCACTACGGCTCACTACAAGCACTCGACAACATCAGTTTCACCATCACCGAAGGCACCTGCTTCGGACTCGTGGGACCAAATGGCGCCGGCAAGTCGACGCTCATGAAGATTTTATCCGGCATTTTACTTAATTTTGATGGGGACATTCATGTGAGAGATTGGCAGGTTTCGAAGGACCGCCTCAAGATTAAGCAGCAGATCGGCTATATTCCTCAGGAGATCTGCCTGGAGGATACGCTGACTGCTCGTGATAACCTGATCCTTTTTGGCAACTTGTATGGATTAAAAGGAAAAGAACTGCAGCGCCGGATGGATGAGGTGCTTGATCAGATCGGCTTAACGGACAGGGTAAAAGATAAAGTCATGACGTTCTCAGGCGGGATGAAGCGCCGATTGAATATTGGCTGCGCGCTTTTGCATAAACCAAGCATCGTCATTATGGATGAGCCGACCGTTGGCATTGACCCGCAGTCGCGGAATTCGATTTTTTCGATTATTCATCAACTGAAGGCTGAGGGGAGCACGATCATCTACTCCAGTCACTATATGGAGGAGGTCGAGCTGCTGTGTGACAGCATTGGCCTCATTGATAAAGGGCAGCTCATGGAGTTCGGCCGGATGGAAGAGTTGTTAGAGAAATATGCGAAGCCTTCGTTGTTTATTGCGGGAGAGGGCATTGAGCTTGAGATGCTGAAAAACTTTGGAGAGGCAGAAGCGAAAGGAAACGGCTATTTGCTAAATAGTGACGAGCCGCTTCTCACGCTGGAGAAATTGGTGGCGCACTGTCGGGAACACCTTTTGGAACCACGCAGGTTGGAGCTTTATCAGCCGCGGCTCGAGGATATTTTCTTCAATTTGACCGGCACGCAATTAAGAGACGCTTAGGAAAAGGAGGAATCCCTATGTGGGCAATCGCTCGTACGGAATTGAAAAAGACCGTCCAGGATAAAGGGCTGTGGTTCTGGACATTTGTGCTTCCGATTGTATTTATTGTGGCTTTTGTCGCGATTTTCTCGGGTGATGAGAGCACGAGCTATAAAGAAGTGGTGACCCAGATCATCCCGGGTTACACGATCATGTTCGCTTTTTTTATTATGATTTCCATGGTCATTGTTTTTGTAAAAGATCGCGAGCGCGGGATGGTCGCAAGAATTGCCAGCACTCCCCTCTCCATCCATCAATATTTCTTCGGCAAATGGCTGCCGTTCATGATCGTCGTGCTTGTCCAGATCACCGTCCTGTTTGGGTTTGGTGTCGTGGTCTATGATCTGCCGCTTGGAGACCCCTTTGCTCTCATTCTCTTATCCCTGGCTCTTGCGTTTATTGTGACCGGCTGGGGCATGGCGATGGCGGTTATTGTGCGAACGGAAAATATGGGGATTGCGATGACACAGATCCTTGCTTTAGGCGGGGCGCTCCTCGGTGGTCTTTGGATGCCGGTCGAGTTCATGCCTGAGGTGGTACAGAACATTAGTAAAGCCTTGCCGCAATACTGGGCGCTGCAGGGGTACAAAGAGATTATTCTTTCTGGCGGCGGGGTCGGTGATATTTGGCTGCATCTGCTGGTTTTAATTATCGCCGGGGTGGCTGGTGGAGTGCTGGCTTTAGTTTCTTATCCTAGGTTTCTTCGGCAGTCCAGAAGTTAAAAATAAAGCCTTCAGATTAGACTGAGGGCTTTACGAAACATATTATTAACAAATGGTTATTATATAAGATAAGAAGTGAGACCATTATCTTCTAATCTCTTTTTGAGATTACAAAAGGAAAAGGAACGAATATTTGGATTATCAACTTTCAAAATATCCAAGATATCTTTGGTGCTTTTCTTTTTATTCTTTAGAATCGTGTTAACTGACTTTACCCTCTTGAAATAGGGTTGATAGTTTTTATACTTTCTCAAATCTGCTAAAAATTCTGCTAAAAAATCATCTAACGGTCGATTTCCCCAGTAAATAACTAATAAGTTGATAGCATTATAAAGTTCTTTTGCCTCAGGATTCCATTCGTTCTTTGAATGGTTTAGAGGTCTCGAAACCGTTCTACTACTATTTGAATAGGAGGAAGATAACGGATCAAATATACTTAAAGGTTTTAATCCTAATAACTTCATAAAGTCCTCTCCTGTCGGCTTGCCGCAATAAAATGAACCTGAATCTTTACTATTTTTTTATTTTCATAGTGAAACGAATAATAACTATCTTCTAGTCTCCTGCCAGTACAACTCGAAAGCTGATGACCATTTAATAACCTTGTATGCGTAATGGGGACGATATTATAGTTCTTAACTAAATCAATTCTACGTTGGTGTCCATGACAATTCATAAAAATCCTCCTTGAAAGTTCAAAAGTAACTTCTCACTCAATTACTTTTTAGAAAGGAACACTCGAGAATATAACCTACACCCTACGTTAATCTCTTAAATATTTATTATAATAAGTTTCAATAAAAGATCCGGATTCAGTAGTATGATCATACGTATATCTATGATCATGATTTTTATTACATTTCCCTACCATTTTGTTAAATTCACTATCGAAATAAATGTGTACTTCCCCTTCGCAAATTGGACATATACCATACTTTTGCACTTGAAAAACTTGATCACCTTCCCTAATCAGAAAAGGAGTTTCCTTCTTATAAACAACTCCTTCATTTTGCAGCGTATTGTATTTAACTTTCGAATCAAAAGCATACGCCCCAAACAAGAGCAAGAAAAGAATATAGAAAATAGTAGAAAAAATATTAAAATCAGTTTGTTTCCCCACAAAATCTGCAATAGTTATTAAAGCAGCAGTGATAGATATTACACCGGAAACCAAATATCTTATTTTATATCCTTTAACTCCCCCTACTATTTTTTCCGAAGCGCGATCGGCATACTCTACAACACGTGTACTTGATCCTCCATTACTATGAAAATTTTTAATATATAAATTCTGTCTACTGTTGTTCCCTAAACCAATGTTTAAACTATTGTTCCCTGAATTATTAATTGAGTTTGCAGTGTATTCTCTAGATGTATTTCCACAAAATGGACAAAAACTGTAAGCATCATCAAAAGTGTGTTTGCACTCTTTACACTCCATTTCTCCACCTCTATAATAGAATTTTAAAATTAAAAACAAAAAACAATATATGTAAATTATACCATTTAATTACTGGTTGAGGTAGTGGTTAGAGTATTTAGCTCAAAATACCATTAGGGGTGACAGTGTGCCGCAATAGTGTCTTATCTGCAGTTTTTTAGGCAGTCGAAAAGCTAGTAAAGCTCCTTTAGGACTTTTTTTCCGGGAGACCTGAGGGGCTTTTTTTGCTTATGAGCGACTTTCACTAATGGACTGAAAACCATTTTTTATATACACAAAAAAGCACTGATCCTTGTCAGTACTTAATCATAAGACTCTTCCTTTCGTTTTACGGTGGTACACGAGATCATTTCTCCCCAGCCACGCCCATTCTTATCGACCAGACCGGCAATTAAAGAAACGAAATACCACAGCCCGTTGGTGAGAATAACAGGGCCGAATCCAAGCACTGCTCGTAAAATAATTTGAGAGAAGTGCGGTTTGTTTCCGTTTTTAGATGTGACCGTTAAATTCGTCAGCAGCATTCCCAGTGTCCTTCCATTTGCGAACAGTGGAATGACGAGTAAGTAAGTAAAGTGGGTGATGATGAAAGCTCTCCAGAAAATCGGGTTCGGCTCGAATCCCCGGCCGGTATCCAGCCATTGCGTGTATAAAGCGGCGATAAAGCCGGCGATCATGAGTTCAAGTCCGGCGGCGATGAGTCGTTGTAACAGGTTCTTTTCGTTTATGGTAATCCCCTCCTCCCCTGTCCTGTATTCTATGGAAACGTGACAGGAAAGGTTCTGGGAGTGGCGGGATGGTACTCATTTTCCGAAAGAACCAAGGGCTTTTCAATGGAAGCTTCGGGTGTAACTTGTCCGGTTCGGTTGGCGACAGGAACATCTGGATTAGAAGTACATGCGGCCGCTTAAGAAAGAAGAAAAGCGCCCCCTCCATGACACAGCCTTTGAAAGGAAATGATTGTAAGACCTAGTCTATTAATTATCTATTCTACATATTTATCCTCGGTACACGCTGGCTGATTTGGCATGTGACTTCGTAATGAATGGTCTGAAGCTGATCGGCGACTTCTTTAAGGGGAATGTTCCCTTCGTCAGGTTCCCCGAAAAAGGTGTAGACAGCATCTCTGCCGGATTCCTCCACGGAACTTACATCAATCATCGTTTGGTCCATACATACTTTCCCTACAATCGGGCATTTTTGGCCGTTGGTCACAACATGACCTTTATTGGATAGAGCACGGGGAAGTCCATCTCCGTAGCCAATGGGGACGGTTGCTACTTCTATGGGCTGCTCTGGAGCGTAGGATCTTCCATAGCTGATGGGTTCACCGGGATAGACTGTTTTGATCATGACAGGTTTCGTTTTCAGGCTCATCACCTGTTGAAGCGAAATCCATTCTCTCATATGTTCCCCGGGATAGAGGCCATACAAGCTGATGCCCACTCTCACCATGTCCATGTGCATAGAAGGAAAGGCAATGGTGGCTGCACTATTGCAGCAGTGAGTGATAGGAATGTTCCCATATTTCCTTTCCACCTCTTCCACGACCGACAGGAAGTGGTGGAATTGCTGCTCTGTGTAATCCGGGTCTTCATTATCCGCGTCGGAAAAATGAGTGAAAATCCCTTCTACATGAACGTAAGGGGAGTCGTTTTTTTCTAAGAGTTGGAGGACATCTGCCCCTTTTTTTAAGCCGATTCGATGCATGCCGCTATCGACTTTGATATGGATGTTCACCTGCTTCTGGTTCTCTTCTGCTGCACGGATCACTTCTTCCATAATTTCATCTGTATACACCGTCAGCGTAAGCTCATGGTCAATGGCTTCCTGAACCGCTTCTCTCGGCGTATAGCCAAATATAAGAATAGGTACGTTTATGCCTGCTTTTCTTAACTCAATCGCTTCTTCAATAATCGCTACGCCTAAGCGGTTGGCCCCTGCCTGCATCATTGAATGTGCACACGGAACAAGTCCATGGCCGTAGGCATCTGCTTTGACCACCCCCATCAACAGGCATTCTTTATGAATATAATCTTTGAACTCTTTTACATTTTGGCTGAGAGCTTCCAGGGAAACTTCGGCCCATGTGGGGCGGTAGTTCGTCATGGTTATTCCTCCTGTCTATAAAGAAAGCTCCTCCAGCAGTTGTGGAGGAGCAGGTTAAACTTATACGTGTGCTACTGACTGAAGTGCTTCACGGACTGGTTTGTACTCATAACCAAGATCACGCGCTACGGCTTCATAAGTCAAGTGACCATTCGCCGTGTTCACTCCTGCTTCAATTGCTTTATTTCCTTCGACTGCTTGGTTCACGCCTTTAGAAGCGATTTGCAGTGCGTAAGGAATCGTTACATTCGTCAGGGCGATGGTGGATGTGCGCGGTACCGCTCCCGGGATGTTTGCGACGGCGTAATGAAGGACGCCGTGCTTTTCGTAAATCGGATCATCGTGCGTCGTAATATGATCGACCGTTTCAAAGTTGCCTCCCTGGTCTATCGCTACATCAACGATGACTGAGCCTTCTTTCATGTCTTTGACCATGTCTTCCGTCACAATTTTCGGCGCTTTAGCTCCCGGAATCAACACAGCACCAATGACCAGATCCGCTTCTTTGACGGCTTGTGCAATGTTTAATGGGTTGGACATTAAGGTTTGGATGTCTGACCCGAACTGGTCATCCAGCTCACGAAGACGATTCGGGTTCAGATCCACGATTGTAACGTGAGCTCCCATTCCGATCGCTAATTTGGCGGCGTTGGTTCCTACGATCCCTCCGCCAATAATGACGACTTTTCCACGTGAAACACCAGGAACGCCGCTTAATAGGATTCCTTTTCCGCCGAATGATTTTTCCAGGAATTGCGCTCCTACCTGAGTAGCCATGCGGCCCGCTACTTCACTCATTGGAGTCAGAAGCGGCAATTTCTGATCGACAGCAACCGTTTCATAAGCAATCGCGGTTACTTCATTCTCTACTAAGGCCTTCGTTAATTCAGGCTCAGCAGCAAGGTGAAGGTACGTAAATAATACCAGTCCTTTGCGGAAGTATCCGTATTCAGATGGTAGAGGTTCCTTCACTTTCATGACCATCTCAGAATTCATCCAGATATCGGAAGCGGTTTCAACAATCTCAGCACCAGCATCGCGATATTCTTCGTCTGTAAAATTACTGCCAGTACCTGCATGTGTTTCGACACGAACCTTATGTCCTGCGTGGATGAGGTTAACGACACCTGAAGGCGTAATAGCTACGCGGTTTTCATTATTTTTAATTTCTCTTGGAATTCCGATAATCATGGGGAGTCCACCTTTCAAGTTGTATGTAAGGAAAGTATAGCTCTTCTGCTGCTCATTTTATTTAGGTGAAACTGAAAAAATAAACAGGAGGATTTGTGTAAAATCACAAATCTTCCTGTTCGTTTTCATAAATCAATAGATCTAAATAAAGCATCGTTTTTTGGTTCACATCTTTAAAGTCGATGTTTCCGATTTCCTTAATCCGTTTTAAGCGGTAGTTTAGGGTGTTCGTATGAATATGCATATGGGCAGCGGCCTGGTGGACATTACTGTTATGTTCAAGAAAGACTTTCAAGGTCTCAAGCAGCATGGAGTTATGGCGTTCATCGTATGTTTTGATATGGTTGAGAGCATCATTTTTATAATTTTCCTTTTTTTGAAGGGCAGCCAGTTCATGAATGAATTGATAGACCCCGAGGTCCTGATAGTTGTCGACATGCTTTAGACCTTCAGAATACTGCTCCTTCAATTTCAGAGCTTTCAACGCTTGCTTATAGCTGTCGCTAATGAAGGACGGGGAATCGTAGATCAAGCCGAACGCCCCTTTTAAATCCTCAAAGTGAAGCCGTTCTTTCATTTTTTGTGTGAATTCACGAATAAACGCCTGGTTCATCTCATTCGCATCTTCTTTATTATCGGTTCGGACAAGCAGAATAAGCTGTCGATCATCGAATATCCGGTTCACAACCCGCGTTTGATGAAGGGTTTCCGTTAAATAATACGCGTGTCGTTCAACCGCTTGACTCATATCTTCTGTAAATTCGAAGACTGCTACACAAAGCTGACCATTCAAGTTCATCTGATACTTTTTCGCCATCCGTTTGATCTCTGTCGGATTTTGCAAAGAGCCTGTAAGCAGCTGCCAGAAAAATTCTTTGCTGCTTTCGTCGGTCTTTTTCTTCTTAGCCTGCTGTCTGAGTAAATAGTGACTTACCCACTGGGCCGCTTCTTTTATTTCTTCCAAATGCTCGGAAGTAATCGGCGATTCATTCGTTTGCGCCCAAATGAAGCCGAGAATTTCGTTGTCTTTACGAACAGATATAGCCAGACGATCCCCGAGACCGATGTCGTCAATTTTATGAACAATAACAGGCTCTTCACTTTCAAAAAGCTTGGCCATAAATCCGTGTTTCCATAGCCCGTTAATCACATGCTCCGGTACTTTCCGTCTCATGATGGTCGCGGTTCGCGCATGATCCACGTTCTGTTCGTGTTTGCTATAGGAGACGATGAAATGATTAGCATCTTCAATGGTGACCGGGCATCCCAGGATTTCCGCAATGCTATCTGCAAGTCCTTCGGGTGAATCGATGAAATCTTTATATGAATATGTCCAATTTGGTGATGGTTTCATAGTGATACTCCTTATCGGGTGGATACCCTTATATTATCATTGTTTTTCACACAAACAATCCATTCTTCTATTGAAATCTTTGTCAAAATGAACGAATATAAGATAGTGGATTTGTAGATTCCACCAAACCTTTGAAAACGCATTCATGATAAGGTTAAGAGACTTCTTCCATATGAAAACGCTTCATTATAAATGGAAGACTCAAGAGACATTACTGTACATAGGAGGACCCATTCATGAAACAAGTACTTAAAATTGCAAGCGCCTTCATAGGAATTATTGTAGGTGCCGGCTTTGCATCGGGACAGGAAATTCTTCAATACTTTACGAGTTTCGGATACTTAGGGACAATTGGCACGATTATTTCAACCGCTTTGTTCGCCTATATGGGGATGATGCTGGTCAAACTCGGTACGAGAACACAGGCCACTTCGCATAAAGAAGCGATCTACAAAGTAAGTGGTAACAAATTTTTAGGAGTGATTGTAGATTACGTTATCATCCTGACCTTGTTCGGTGTCGGAGTGGTCATGATCGCAGGAGCGGGATCCATTCCAAGTCAACAATTCGGGTTGCATCCGCTTTTAGGGGTTATTATTATGAGCGTTATCGTTATGGCCACCGTGATGATGAACGTGGACAAAGTCGTCAATGTCATTGGCAGCATTACCCCGTTTTTAATTTTGACCGTCATTATCATATCTATTTACAGTCTGTTTACGATGGACCAGTCCTTTGGTGATTTAAATTCTGCAGCGATTGAACAACCCTCAGCCTTATCAAATTGGTTTCTATCCGCTATTAATTACGTTTCCTTCAACGTAGCCGTAGGGGCATCCATGTCCTTACTAATGGGAGGAAACGAGAAGGATGAACGGACGTCTGCTATTGGAGGGTTACTCGGTGGTCTTGGGCTCGGAATCATGATCGTTCTCAGCCATTTGGCGATTTTCTCTAAAGTCGACACAGTAGCTGCCTACGATATGCCGACCCTTGCTCTAGTCGATAACCTATCGCCAATATTAGGGACGTTCTACTCTATTGTATTGTTCGGGATGGTCTTCAATACAGCCGTCAGCATGTTCTTCTCTTTTGCTGCTCGATATACAAAAGTCGGTACAAGCAATCACAAAAAGTTTGTCCTTGTTACTGGCGTTGTAGCTTTCGGACTCAGCTTTGTAGGATTCACCGAGCTTGTCGCATTCTTCTATCCTTTGATTGGATACATGGGGCTGTTCCTGATCTTAGCTTTGATCACAGCGCCGTTCCGATTGAAGAAATCACAACAGAAAGAAGAACGTTTATCTGCATAAATTAAAAGGCCACCTCTATTTGGTGGCCTTTTTTCATTGTTTAGATGGATTTCTACATTCTCTGCTTCGCTTCAGATGTGCTTTTGATTTATTTATGATAAGGCTCGTTTTTCATAATCTTAAACGCCCGATACACCTGCTCCACAAGCATTAACCGCATCAACTGATGTGGAAACGTCATCTTGGAAAACGACAGACTAAAGTCACTCCGCTTCAGCACCTCATCACTCAACCCAAGCGATCCGCCAATGACAAACGCCACTTTACTCTTTCCGTATGTAGCAAGACTGTCCATATGACTAGCAAGCTTCTCAGAAGTCAGCTGTTTCGCTTCAATTTCCAGCGTCATCACGTACGCGTCCTGGGAGATCTTAGACAGGATCCGCTCCCCTTCTTTCTGCTTTACTTCTTCCATTTGAGCTTCACTCAGGTTTTCTGGTGCTTTCTCATCCGAAACTTCAATAATGTCCACTTTGGCGTACGGTCCGAGCCGCTTCACGTATTCTTCAATTCCTTGCTTTAAATATTTTTCTTTTAGTTTTCCGACGGTAACTATTGTGATTTTCATAGGTAAATCCTCCGTAAAATATGTTGGTCTTAGTGTATCACAAAAATGCGGGGCTGAACCTTTCTCTAGAGGCTTAACGTCTGCGACCAGGTCCATCCATAGCGCTCATAATGAGTGTTTTTCCAAAGAAAACCTTTTCATTAGTAAAACCATTATAAAAACGCTACCATAATAACTAATACCTAATTTTATATAATTAAGAGGAGGAGTTCTAATGAAATGGGGCATCATGAGTGCCGCGAATATTGCCAAGAAAATTGTGATTCCAGCTATTCAACGGGCAGAAAACGCGGAGATAGAAGCCATTGCCAGTTTGAGCGGAAATGCCGAGGAAACCTCAACGTCCTTCGATATCCCAAAAACGTATGATACATATGAAGAGCTGCTTGCCGATGAAGAAGTGGAAGCCGTGTATATTCCGCTGCCGAATCACCTTCATAAAGAGTGGACTCTTAAAGCCGCTCGTGCAGGGAAGCACGTATTGTGCGAGAAGCCTGCGGCCTTGTACCGAGCGGACGTCGAAGAGATGATTGAGACCTGTAACGAGAATGGAGTCTATTTCCTGGAAGCGTTTATGTACCAATTCCATCCTCAACACCAGCGTGTTAAAGAGTTGATTCAAGAGGGACATATAGGAGATGTTCAGTTAATCAAGCCTTCCTTTTCGTTTAAGCTGGATCCCTCGAACTATAATATTCGCCTGGATGCTGACAAAGGTGGTGGCGCTCTCTGGGACCTGGGATGTTACGGGGTGCATTCAGCATTAAATCTTATAAGTGAACCAGTGAAAGACTGGGCCGTCTCTTCCAGCCTTCACCCTACCAACAAAGTAGACACGACAACTTTGGCCACCCTCACCCTGGCTAATGATGTGAAAGTAGCCATTGACTGCAGCTTTGATATGGTTTTCCGGGATGAATACCAGGTTGTCGGATCAGAAGGACTCATCCACGTCCATCATGCCTACCGTCCCGATGCCAAAGACCACGTTGGGAAGATTACCTTAACCAAAGCCAATGGAGACGTCTCCACTTATGAAGAAACAGGGGATCAATACCGTCTGCAGGTGGAAACGTTTATGAATGCTATCAGCAACCAAGAATCTTTACAGCCTTATCATGAAGCCACTAAAACGTATCTGGATATCGTAGAGAAATTACAGGAAGACATGCGAAAATAAGCAAATTAAATTAGTAATCCATTTAAAACCACTTCAGGTCATCCATAATATGGATGACCTGAAGTGGTAGTTTTTACCTTATTCTATTTTTATTCGGTTACGAGTTGCAGTTCGACTGGGATGAATTCTTCTACTTGTTCATCTTTCGCGACTTTGCCTGCTGCGTCGATCGCTTTCTGGCCAATGAGCTCTGGCTGCTGGGCGACGGTTGCGTCCATTCTTCCTTCTGAAACAGCGGCGCGGGCGTCATCGGTAGCGTCAAAGCCTACCACGGTGACATCTTCCAGCATGTTATTAGATTCAAGGGCCTGAACCGCTCCGAGTGCCATTTCGTCATTGTGAGCGAAAACGGCATCAAGACTCTCTGTGCTTTGCAGAATGTTTTCCATAACCGTTAGTCCTTCTGAACGGTCAAAGTTGGCGGATTGGTTAGCTACAATTTCAATGCCATCCATGGAATCTACCACGTTGTGGAAGCCTTCTCCTCTTTCACGTGTAGCGGAAGCGCCTGGAATTCCTTCCAGCTCTACAACCTGTCCTTCTTCATTAAGCTGTTCGGCAATGAAATTACCTGCCATTTCTCCACCTGCGACGTTATCAGAAGCGATGTGGGTGACGACATCTCCACCGTCGGCTGTACGGTCTACGGTAATTACGGGAACGCCTGAATCATTCGCCGATTCGATCGCAGAAACGACGGCTGCTGAATCCGTAGGGTTCACGAGTAGTACGTCGATCTCCTGCTGTAACAGGTCTTCAATATCACTGACTTGAGTAGCAGCGTCGTTTTGAGCGTCCGCCGTTGTAATTTCAAAACCGGCTTCTTCTGCTGCCGCTTCAGCTCCGTCACGCAAAGAAACAAAGAACGGGTTATTCAGCGTGGAAATGGATAAGCCGACTTTCGTGGTATCCTCTCCATTACCGGAATCTCCGCTGTCTCCTTCTGAATCATCGGAAGAGCTTCCCGGCTGTTCCGTGGAACAAGCCACAACCAATAACAATAAAGCAAAAAGGCCAAATAATTTCATCCAGTTTTTCATCTTTTACTTCCTCCCTGTTTTTTATTTCATCATGCTTTAAGCAAAACCTCATGTCCCTTTATTTAGACCTTCGATCAAGCAGCACAGCGAGCAATATGACGCCGCCTTTCACAATCTGCTGATAGAAGGATGACACGTTCATTAAGTTCAAGCCGTTGTCCAGAACGCCGATAATCAAAGCACCGATCAAGGTTCCGCTGATCAGGCCTCGCCCGCCGGCAAGACTGGTTCCTCCGAGTACAACCGCCGCAATGGCGTCCAGTTCATACATGGTCCCGGCTGTAGGCTGGGCTGAGTTTAAGCGACTGGTCAAAATGATTCCGGCAAGGACTGAAAGCATTCCTGTCAGGGAATACACCCAGATTTTTACGCGATCGGCTTTAATACCAGATAAAACCGATGCTTCTTCATTACCGCCTACCGAATAGACTTGTCTTCCAAACACCGTTTTGTGCAGGATTAGAAATAGAACGAAGAAAATGAGAATCATTAGTACACCTGGGAAAGGGATTCCGAACACGTACCCTCTTCCAATCATTTCAAAGGTGAAGCTATCAGAAAGTCCTGTAATCGGACGTCCATCGGTATAAACCAATGTTGCCCCGCGGAAAATCGTCATCGTAGCCAGTGTGGCAATAAAGGGAGCTACTTTCCCTTTTGTAATGACAAGACCGTTGAAGGCTCCCATCGCAAATCCTGCGAGCAAACCAATAAATACGGCTAACAGTGGATCCATGCCGCTTGAAAGCATTCCGGCCGTAAGGGCGCTCCCGAATGCCAGAATGGAACCAACGGATAAGTCAATACCTCCTGTCAGGATGACAAAGGTCATTCCAAACGCGATCAGGGCGTTAATGGATATTTGCCTGAGTAAATTCAATAAGTTGTCCAGCGTGAAAAAGTTATCACTTACAAAACCAAGAATGATCATAATGAGCAGTAGTCCGATTAACGGACCTAATTTAGCAAAGTTGTTGACCACCATGTTCTTCATCCTGTCTCTCCCCCCGTCGCCGCTTGCATAATTTTTTCTTGAGTGGCTTCTCCACGATTAAATATTTTGGATACGTTTCCTTCGTGGATGACCATAATCCGATCACTAATGCCGAGAACCTCTGGTAATTCGGAGGACACCATGATGATGGCGACACCTTGCTCCGTCAGTTCATTCATAATGTGATAGATTTCCTTTTTCGCTCCGACATCCACGCCGCGGGTAGGCTCGTCCAGGATGAGCACCTTGGGCTGGATACCCAGCCATTTCGCGATCACCACTTTTTGCTGGTTGCCTCCGCTTAACGATTTCACTTCCTGTTCCCGGCCAGTGGTCCGGACATGGAGCCGCTTCATTAAATCATCAATCAGTTCGTTTTCCCTGTTGGAATTGATCCACCCTTTATTAGAAATCGCTTTCATATTTGACAACGCGATATTTTCACGAATGGACAAATTCAGTACGAGTCCCTCGTCTTTACGGTCTTCGGTAATAAATCCGATGCCTGCCTTAATGGCATCACTCGGATGTTTCACGGTCAGCGGCTCTCCGTTCAAGTAGATGCTGCCTTTGTTTTTCTTCACGGCACCGAAAATCGTTTCCATAATTTCGGTCCGTCCGGCTCCCATCAGACCGGCCACTCCAAGAATTTCTCCGGCGCGTACGTCAAAGCTGACATCCTCAAACCATTTACTCCTCGCTAGATGTTCTACCTGGAAAATAACTTCGCCGTTCACTTCATCTCTGGATGGAAACCGCTCCCCCAGTTCCCGTCCGACCATCATTTTGACAATCGCTTCAAACGAGGTATTCGATGCCTCTTCCGTTCCGATGTACTCACCATCCCGTAAGACGGTGATCCGGTCGCAAATCCTAAAGATTTCTTCCATTCGGTGAGAAATATAAACGATGCTGACCCCTTGTTTTCTAAGAGAATCAATCACTTCAAACAGGCTTTCGATCTCCCGGTCCGTTAAGGCCGCCGTAGGTTCATCCATAATAATCATCTTGGCATTCGTCGATATCGCCCGGGCTATTTCGATCATCTGCTGTTTACCCACCGATAAATCGCCGGCATTTTCATTCGGGTCGATCGAGGTAACGCCCAGTCTTTTCAAATTCTCGAGCGTCTGTTGGTGCATTTGTTTTTTCTGAAGAATCCCGGTTTTGCGCCAGGTGATTTCTTTCCCTAAAAACATATTTTGAGCGACGGTTAAGTGAGGAATGATGTTCAACTCCTGATGAATGACCACGATTCCCTGTTTTTCCGCTTCCTTAGGATTGGAAAAAGAGATATCTTCACCGTTCACCTGAATGGAACCTCCGTCTCTTGCGTGTATGCCCGTCAGTATTTTAACAAGTGTGGATTTCCCGGCCCCGTTCTCACCCATGAGCGCGTGGACTTCACCTGGGTTCACGGAGAAATTCACTTTTTTAAGAACCTGGTTGCTGGAAAAGGATTTATCGATATCGTTCATGACGACAAAAGGCTGCTTAGACATGTTATTCACCTCGCTTTATGAAAAAATGACTCCGGATTGTAATAGGACATTGGAAAAAGGGGTAGCCTCTCCCGTACGAATAATTACTTTTGAATCTTTGGAGTGCTTTTTCAGATTTTCATGGGTCGTGTAATGCTTTGGAATGTCGGCTAAACAATCGGATACCTGCTGATGCACCGTTGGATTGTTGGTTTGAATTTCTTCCGCCAGCGTAGCCCTTTCGATTTTCATATCGCCTGTAACGGCACGCAATACGGTTAATAGATCAGGGGTTCCAAGATTCAGAGAAACATCGATACAGCGGGTTTCTTCAGGAATCGGCAGCCCGCAGTCGGCTATTATAATCGTATCGGTGTGACCAAGTCTCGCTAGAATCGAAGCGATTTCCCGGTTTAAGATGCCGTGCTTTTTCATGTTGATGAACCCCCCTGCTCTCTTAAAAACTGCTCGACACTCGCTTGATCAGGCATGCCGCTCTGTGCCCCTTTTTTCATAATCGAAAGGGCGGCTGCGGCGTTGGCGGTTTGAACGGCTTGCTCTATGGAGTAACCTTCCGCCAGTTTCGTAGCGAGGGCACCACTGAAGGTATCGCCTGCCCCTGTCGTGTCTTCCACGGTCACATCATAGCTTGGAACCGTGACGAGCTCTCCATCTTTATAAATGGTGACGCCTTCTGATCCTCTTGTGGTGATCCACTTATCTTCCGACCGGTCTTCCTGTAATTCTTTTTTGAACAGCTCGGCTTCTGTTTCATTCGGCGTAAGATAATCAAAGGCATCGATGACAGATGCAGGCAGCGGCTGATAAGGGGCCGGATTCAGGATCATAGGAACGTCTAGATCCTTCTTTAGTTCGGAGAGATAGGTGATCGTTTCGAGCGGAATTTCCAGCTGGGTAAGGATTATATCACTCTCTTGGATCAGATCCAGATGGTCCTGAATATAAGAAGGCGTGACTTCCTTATTTGCGCCTGCCGCTACAATGATGCGGTTGTCCTGGTTCGAGAGGATAATCGTTGCAGTCCCCGTCGCTTCCTTCTCAGACCTGGCAATCGCTGAGGTATCAATACCTTCGTTTTGGAGGTGATGAACGAGGTCTTTACCGAACACATCGTTACCGACCGCTCCAAGCATCTGTACATCAGCGCCGAGCCTGGCGGCCGCCACCGCCTGGTTCGCGCCTTTTCCGCCGGGATAGGTTGCGAAATTGTCGCCGAGGACCGTTTCTCCCTGCTTTGGCATGATCGTCGTCTGAACGGTGAGGTCCATATTAATGCTTCCGATTACCGTTACCTTAGGTTTCTTTGTCATGGATGGTCCTCCTTTCGTCTCGTCGAATCTCTTTCTACTAGTTCCACTGTGAATTCTTCTGATTGGGCTTCATGATATTGATTTTCTATTTGCTGAATGAGTAATTCTGCTGCTCTGGCTCCTATTTTGTAAATCGGCTGAGCCATGGTCGTTAACGTCGGCGTGGTCGTTTCGCCAAGGGTAATTCCGTCAAAAGCGATCACAGAAAGCTGATCGGGGATTTTTATTCCCAGTGCCTCCGCCGCTTTGATTGCGCCCACTCCCATGAGATCATTCGCCACGAACAGGCCATCGATTTCCGGGTGTCTGGTGAGAAGTCTTTCGGTCGCCTTCTTCGCTTCTTCAAAGTGATACTCCCCCGGCTCAATATAGGACTTCTTGAACCAGCTTTCTTCTTTCACGACATCCAGGTACCCCTCGAGGCGCTGATTCGCATTGCTTGCCTGCTCCGGACCGGATATATGAGCGATTCTTTGGCATCCTAAGTCTTTTAAATATTGGACCGCCTGCCTGGAGCCTTCGCGGTTATTTACCGTAACCGATGCCATCGATCTGTGCAGGATTCGGTCAAGCGCAATGACCGGGACATCAATATTCTGGATATACTCTTCCGTCATCGTGCTTGAAACCACAATAATTCCATCTAACGATTTCTGTTTTAACGCTTCTAAATACGTGATTTCTTTATTCAAATCATCGTCTGTGTTACATAGCACAAAGGTAAAGCCATGCTGGTTGGTCATATCTTCTACAGCGCGTGCTAATTCAGGGAAGTAAGGGTTCATAATGTCAGGCACGAATAGGGCAATCATTTTGGACCGTCCTTTAAATAAGATACGGGCCACATCATTCGGCCGGTAATTCAGTTGTTTGATGGCTTCAGCCACTCGCTCCTTCGTTTCACTGTGAACATATCCGTTCCCATTCAATACTCTGGAGACGGTAGCTGTAGACACTTCAGCCAGTCTGGCAACATCTTTAATCGTAGGCATAAACATCGTCTGCTTTCTTTTTTAAATATGTGTAACCCGTTACATACTCGTGAAAAAAATAAAGCTTTTATTAAATTTCGATTACATGTAACCCGTTACACACAATATTAAAGCGCTTACAATACAGTGTCAACCCGAAAGCCGTAGAACCAAATAAACCCACCTCAGGTCATCCAGAATCTGGATGACCTGAGGTGGGTTTATTTGGTTGTTCTCTTTATTCGATTTGCTGGTATTGTTCGAGCAGGTGAATGCGCTCCATCATCGTCGGATGACCATAACGCAGGTATTTCACTAATGCCGGAGGATTTACTTCACTAAGTCCATTCACCGTCAGTTCCTGGAAGGCGCCGACCGCCGCTTCTGGATTTTGCGTCATTTCAATCGCATACACGTCTGCATCCATCTCGGCATTTCTCGAAATCGCAAGCTCAACAGGTGTGGCTGCAAAGCTAAGTAATGACAGAATGATGAAGAGTACAGGGAGTCCGGCTATATCCGAAACCGATTTTATGTTTAGTTTATCCCCCCACCTACGTACTGAATATTTCATAAGATGATACGCCAGATATAGTCCAATGAATGCTGCAGCGACCGCTCCGAACAGGTTCCAATACAGGTGATGCATCACATAATGTCCAATCTCATGCGCCATAATGAACAACACTTCTTTTTCCTGCAGACGGTTAAGCGTCGTATCCCAGAGGACAATTCTTAAATTGGAGCCAATTCCATTCACATAAGCATTCATGCTGTTCGTTTCCTCGGACATATTGACTTCATAGACCCGTTCAGCTGGCACATTCGCTTCATCAGCAAGGCTCAGAATCTTTGCTTCTAAGTTTTTATCCTTCAGATCGGAGAACTCATTGTACAGCGGGTCAATCACCACAGGCTGGAGGTACATCATGAATACTAAAAACGGCATCATTAAAATCGATGCGTACAGCCACCAGCGCTTTTCGAACTTTCTCATCAGCGTGTACAAAACCGTAATGAGCAACGCCATAATGATATAGCCCACCCAGAAGCTGATTAACTCATCTTTCATCCAGTCGGAAAACGTCTGTGTGGATATGCCATAGCTGAGCGAAAGCCTGCGGCTGATGTAATCAACCGGAAAGGTAAGCATCCAGGTTAATGTGGAAAGAAGCAGGACATACACCGGGATATGTACGATCGAAAAACGGGACACTCGCTCGCTGGACTGTTTAAAAACCGTGGAGATTCCAAAGATCATCACACCTAAATAAATGATCCACTCGAGCGGCAGACTGACAAAGTAAAGAAAATCTTTATAACGGGAATAGTCCTGACTCTGCGCAAGCTCTTTTGCCGTCATAAAAGTGGCCGGGTCAGCAGATGTCCCCTGATAAGCTTCGGGTACACCAAACTCGGCCCATTGAAATAAGTATAGACCTATAAGGACGCCATAAATTGCAAATAGTATGAGTGTCCAAGTGAGAAATCGTTTCTTCACTTCGTCACCTCCGGAAGTTTTCTGCCCCTTATTGTACGAGCTTTGAAATCATTTTAGAACAAAAGGCTCCCGGTCACAAGATTAGGGCAGAGGTTCAAATTGCCTGATCACCTGGAGGACTTGTTCCCTGGAAAGATCATCTTCATTGGAAAACGATACATAATTGAATCGGTAGGAGAGATTCTCATCTTTCCATAAAATAGTGTGTCCATCGTCCTCCAAAATGTATTCTCCCATCCATTCATCTGATATTTTAATCGGTTCGGATTCATAAGAAACACCCGGATTCCAGCCAACTTCACTAATCAGAAGGCTTACTACGCTGTTGTGTTTATTTTGGAAAGAGATCGCTGTGATCTGCCCTGCAGCCATCTCATTGCTCACTTGAATGTCGGTCACTTTAAAAGGCAGCTGTTTAGGGAGTAGGGCATCTTCAGGTAACTTATCGGACTTCTCAACGACTAAACTTCGATCGTAATCATAAAGTCGCACTTCCGAGGTGCACCCCGGGAGGAGAGCCAGGATGAGCAGCACAAATAGGATGGTTTTAATTCTCAACGACAACATGCTCCGTATGTTCTGGCAGCCTGTGCAGGCCAGCAGTCAGAAATTCAGGCTGTAAGATGATTTCGTTCAATTCCGTAACCGGAATCCATTGATAGATGAGCCGCTCCCCTTCCAGTCCGTGGAAAGGCCCTTCTTGAAAATGAGACCGATCAGAACTTAAAACGAAGTAAAAGCCAAGCTCATGATAGTGATGTCCATCATAGTGAAAGAAATTCTCTGCGATCCACGGAGTACTGGCGACGTCCACCTCATATCCAAGTTCTTCGTTCATTTCCCTGACGATCGTGTCTCTTGCCTGTTCACCAAGCTCGACTCTGCCCCCCGGCAGCGCCCAGTACTGGTCGCCCGCTTGCTTATGTAGTAACACATGATCCTGTTCGATCAGAATGCCCGCAGCCCGGTAATTAAACCGCTTCGAACCCGTCTGAAACTTTACATCCACACCCATTCCTCCTCCAGATAATCGTCTACCCTCTAATGTATCACACACAGGAATAATCTGGATGACCTGAGGTGCCAAAAAATACCAAGCACCAATTATGTGAAATACTGAACAAAACTCTTGCTATTTATTCGTTCTGCTTATATAATAGTTTCATAGTTTATAATGTGAATCATTTCACATTATCACACAAAATCAAGATAACCATCGCCCAGGCTTTATGCCGACCGCTGAACACGTACAGTTAAAAGTCACGTTTGACCCGGCCACCCACCGGGTACTGGGTGCACAGGTGATTTCCAAAGCAGACGTTACGCAATCGATCAATACGATGAGTGTCTGCATCCAGAACGGAATGACGGTGGAAGAACTCGGCTACGTGGATTTCTTCTTCCAGCCGCACTTTAATAAGCCCTGGAACTTTATTAATAAAGCTGGGCTGCAAGCCGCTCTCTAAAAGATATGAAGAATACAAGAAAGCCCCTGGTCAGTTTAGCAGCTTGACCAGGGGCTTTTCCTATCTTATTCGCCTGTTTGGGTAGTGATATATTCTTTTACGACTTCATACACATACGCCTGGTTCGCTTCCGCTGTATTCGGATCGTACTCTCCGCCGTTAACTTTGTTGTTGGAAAGGATGCGGATACCTAAGAAAGGCACATCATAAGCCTTGGCGATCTGCGCGCCGGCCGCGCCTTCCATTTCCTCGACAGAAGTTCCGTACTTCTCATGGAACCATTGAATACGATCCACTTCATTGTTCCAGACGTCCGCCGAGCCAATCGTACCTTCAACCACTTTTCCTTTCTCGTGAACATCTTTCACAGCCTGAGCCGCGGCAAGAAGTTCTTCGTCCGCTTCAAAGTAACGAATGTTTTCTGCATCCGGATCTTCTCCTGCGCTTCCTTCAGAAGCCATGAGGTCCATCGGAATCCATTCTTTCGGCGCGATCCCTTCTCCATCTTCTCTGCTTCCTGTTTTCAACGATCCGATATTTGTCGTTCGTTCTCCTAACACAATGTCATAGACATGCAGGTTCGGATCGTGTCCGCCTGATGTACCCTGGTTAATAATCGCGGCCGGATCATACTTTTCAATCGCGATGGCCGTAGCTGCTGCTGTATTTTCCATCCCTTTCCCTGTCTTGGCTACAATCACAGGATAATCATTCACCGTCCCTTTATAAAAAACGAACGATCCCGATTTCTCCTCTTGCACATCTTCTAAGCGCTCCGCGAATTTTTCCGCTTCAATCGGCATTGGACCTTGAACGATAATAGGCTGCTGCGCACTTTCTTCATCTTCGGCCGCTGCCTCTTCGGATGATGAGCATGCCGCAAGTAATGATACGAATAGAATAGAAATAATAGCGAGTGAAGCGTATTTTTTCATCAAAATAAATCTCTCCTTAACGAATATAATAATAGCTTTCTGAACCCTCACACGCTCATCGAACTCTCTTACTCAGTCCATAAAAAAAGGCCTAGAAAAGCAGAGAAATCTCTACCTTCTAGACCTACAAAGTCAAAGCACACCACGGCTAAAGTATGGTAATCCAAACCATAAGAAACCTGCTGAATATGGGTGCACTTTAACTCGTAGTCCAGTTCTTTCATTGGGAACCGGGTAGAGACGCTCGGACCTTATTTCCGAGAATATACGAGTTGGGCTATGTAATCGGGCTACTGTGATAATATAGCAGACTCATGCCACACAATCAACTAAAAAACGAACAAAAATAATAAAAATCACATTAATGTTCGTTTTATTACAAAAATAGGAACCTGTGACCCTTACCTGCTTACGAAACCGGCAATTCCAAGAGCATATAGGAGTGCAGCAATGATCAGCAAAATAATCACTACAATAATAATCGTTTTAACTAAGCCGCTTTGCACGAGTCCCCCCTCCTTCCCACTCGGTCACTCCTCATACATGCACTCTTCAAAGAGTCACCTTCCCCATCGTAAACCTGAGCATGTCGAATAGCCTGGCCCCTTTCCCATCTTCATTAAATAGAAGAGAACTGCTCTGAGCTCTTCTCTTCTTCTTTAATACCATTATTTAGGTTGTCGATAAACCTGAATTGTCATTTTATTACAATTAGTGAAACGATTACAGGTTCTATTCAATCGATTTAACATGAGCTCTTTTGCCATTTGTAAGGATCTTCGGCCTTGAAACAAGCCCCTGCAACTGCAAACAGCCTTAATAGATTCCTCAAAAAAACCCCTCTGGATTTCTCCAAAGGGGTGAGGGGAGGTCATTTCATTCGCTTAGTGGTTTTTTTATAGGATTTAGACTTTCTGACATGCTTACTGAGTTCATCCAATGGAATACCGTCCACAAAGCGGTCCTTATGAAACATTTCAGCAAAAATGTGATGCTGGGCGGCTGACAGATTCTTTTTCGTACTTTGACCAGTCTCAAGTTCCGGCATGGAACTCACCTCCAAAGTGTAAACTTTCGAGTCCCTCTTTTGACTGATGAACTGTCTCCAGGTGATCTCATACTTCACCTTATGATGGAACGCCGCTCAATATGTACATTTCCATGAATTATAAGCATCGATGTACTCGTTCGATGACGAGGTCGATATCTTCGCCCGAGACATCATAATGAGTCACAAACCTCACCGTGTAAGGTCCAAACGGTACAGCAAGAACGCCCTGACTCTTCAGCTCCTCGAGAAATTCATGCGAGGTCTTCCCCCGTCCTTCCACATTGACTAAAAGGATATTCGTATCTACGTTATTCTCAATTTCCAGCCCTTCTATATTTCCTAATCCTTCCGCTAACTGCTTCGCATGCTCGTGATCTTCCGCCAGCCGATCCACCATGTCATTCAGCGCCACAAGACCCGGAGCCGCAATGATCCCTACTTGACGCAGGCCTCCGCCGAGACGTTTTCTCCACTTGCGGGCTTTACGGATAAAGTCCTCAGACCCTGCAATAATGGAACCAACGGGAGCTCCCAGCCCTTTCGATAAACAGAACTGAATCGTATCCGTCTGGTCGGCATACGTTTTCACCGGAACCCCCGAAGCCACCGAAGCATTGAACAACCTGGCCCCGTCCAGGTGAAGCGGAATACCGGATTCCTGTGCAATTCGATGAATCTCCTGCATATTTTCTAAAGGAAGAATCGCTCCGCCGGCTTTGTTATGACTGTTTTCCAGACAGATCAGCCCCGTTTCTGGAAAATGAATATCATCAGGCCGGATCGCTGCTTTTACTTCGTGAGGGTTCATCGCCCCTCTTGTACCTTGCAGTGTTCTCGGCTGAACACCGGCCAGGGCAGACATGGAAGCTCCTTCATATAAAAATAAATGAGCATTTGCTTCCATGAGAACTTCATCTCCAGGTTGGCAGTGGGTCAACACAGAGATTTGATTCCCCTGTGTACCACTCGTAACAAAAAGAGCAGCTTCTTTCCCCGTAAGTTCAGCAGCTCGATTCTCAAGTTTTTTCACAGTGGGATCTTCTTCATAGACATCATCCCCCACCTCTGCTTCAAAGGCAGCTTCACGCATGGCGCGGGTAGGCTTCGTTACGGTATCACTCCTTAGATCAATCATGTTATCTCCTCCTTTTCTGTTATTGTACGAAACAATTCAGGAAGATGGAAATAGATGAATTACTAAGACGATTGACCTGCTTCTTATGGTATAAATAAAGTAACAGCAAAAGGGGAGGGGACTATGGAATGAGTATATTTCAAATAGTATTATATCTTCATATTCTGGCGGGGTTTACGGCGCTTATCGTGTTTTGGATTCCTTTAGTTACGAAGAAAGGAGGAATGATTCATAGACGTGTGGGCTGGATATATGTGTGGGCCATGGGGATCGTATCAGCTACTGCTTTTTACATGGGGATTTATCGGATCGGATTTGATGCTTCACGAAACGCAGCAGAAAAATCTTTCGCTTTCTTTCTGCTCTTTATAGCTGTTCTCAGCGCCTCCACGGCCTGGAATGGAATCCGGGTGCTGAGGTTCAAGCGAAGGACCAGAAGAAGAAGTTTGTTAAGTCTGGACACAGGGATCTCATTAATACTCGTTTTCAGTTCGATTATTACGATGGTGATTGGATGGGTAAATCAGTTTCCATTATTACAGTACTTCCCGGTAATTGGACTATTTTTAGGTTATGGACAGCTCAATTACTGGCTGACTCCTCCACAAACAAAAATGCACTGGTATTTTGAACACTTTGGCAACTTAATCGGATGTTCCATCGCCACCATTACCGCCTTCACCGTTTTTGGAGCCCCGCGCTTATTAAACATTTCATCGATAAGTATTTTCTTGTGGTTTTTACCTACGATCGTCCTGACGCCACTGATTTTTGGATTTACTCGTTACTACCGGAAGAAGTTTCGACTATCAACGCCTAAATAATATTTATCCACACTTTCGTAAATCGTTAGAAAATGAGGAGTCCAACTACAACAACAGGATAAAATTACTCTCCATTTATTTTCACGATTTTTACGAAGGATTCATGATCCTTACATGCCCTTCACAAAATAAGAGTCAAAAGTCATCCACATGTGGAAAAAAGTCACTAACGATTTTAGTTACCCACAATTGTCCACAGACTTATGCACAATTATTGGTAATTTTCTAATATTCACAGGTTTTCCCCTGATGTAAACAGGTTATCCACAAAACTATCCACATATGCACAATTTGGGAGGGGTATATGGTAGTAGAATTTACGTTCGCCACCATATATGCTATTTATCCAGAACACTATTCACAGGCTGTGGACAAAAATATGAGGTTTTTCGACAATAAAAGAGATATCCTCAACTGGTTTAGTTTTTAAGGATACCTCTTTTTCACGTTCTATTCTTGTGAACCAAGGGTTACAGTCGTCGTATTTTTTTTACCATCCCGGTAGTACGTGATCTCCAGTTCATCTCCGGCATCTTTTTCATTGTACAAGTATTTCCGAAGATCAATAATGTCCTTCACTTGGTTGCCATCAAGCGAAGTGATCACATCAAGTGGCTGCAATCCAGCTTTAGCTGCCGGCGACATCTGTTTAATACTTCGTATATACAGTCCGCCTTCAACTTCCTCTGGTAAATTCAACGTACCTTCCCACTCCGAGCTAGGAACTTCATTTAATCCATAAGCTTCAATACCAATATAAGGACGGTTCACTTGTCCATATTGTTCGAGTTCATCAATAATCGGCTTAGCTGTATCAATTGGAATAGCGAATCCTATCCCTTCCACAGCCGATTGAGCAATCTTCATAGAATTGATTCCTATTAACTGTCCTTCTATATTGATTAAGGCTCCGCCGCTGTTTCCTGGATTAATGGCCGCGTCCGTTTGAATAACCTCTGCCTGCCAATCTTCTAAACCATCCCCATTAAAGTCCTGCGGAATGGCACGCTGCTTGCCGCTGATAATCCCCTGCGTGACCGATCCGGAAAAACGCAGTCCTAATGGGTTACCGATGGCGATCGCGGGCTCACCGATTTTAAGGTTTTCTGAATTTCCTAGTTCAATCGTATGCTTCACTTGATCCCCAGGCATTTTAAGAACCGCCAGATCTGTAAATACATCGCTCCCGACAAGCTGAGCTTTAATTCTCGTTTCATCGGCCAGAACCACTTCAATTTCACTGGCCCCTTCGATTACGTGATTGTTGGTCACAACATGAGCCGTGCCATCTTCGTTTTTGTAAATGACGCCTGACCCTACATTGCTTTGCTGACTGGAACCATTTTGTTCCCAGAAATTCTGCTGAGATTGAATATTAACGACACCTACGACAGAAGGAGTCACTTTATCTACAACATCTGTAATTTGTGAAGTCACATCAAGTTTTACATTTTTCGTCGTATCTCCTGTAAGACCCTGGTCATCATCGACCAGTCCGCTGTCATCTTCAGGAATGGTAATCTCATAAGGAAGTAATTCGGTTTGAACTAGAGCTGGAAGTGCTAACAAGATTAAAACTGCACCAAGGATCACGCCTACAATGGTAGGCATGACCCAACGTCTTCGACTGTTCTTCTGCTGGGCAGCTGGGGAGTGGTCATCATAGTAACCCACGCGGCTTCACCCATCCTTTCTTCGCTCGTTTATGATCTACTCACGTATTCTTTCCTGTTTTACCAAAAATAAAACGCTGTTATACTTCATAAATCGGAGTTGCCTGTTTCGGATCCGTATCATGAAGCTCAAGGTGAGAGCCGATGTGGAATCCCCGTTCTTCTAAAATGTTTCTAACGGACATGCGTGCCAGGTCCTTCATATTATTGTCCAGACTCAAGTGAGCCAGATAGATGCGCTGCGTGCGGTCCGTCAGGATATCGGTTAAGGCGAGAGCGCAATCTTCATTCGAGACGTGACCGGAATCTCCTAATATACGCCGTTTTACATTCCACGGATATCGTCCCATGCGGAGCATACTTACGTCATGATTGGATTCAAAAATATAAGCGTCGGCATCTTCCACCGTTTTTTTAATTCTTTCAGATACATAGCCCAAATCCGTTACGAGAGCTACTTTTTTTCCGTCCTGGTGGAAGGTAAAAAACATAGGATCCGCGGCATCGTGCGAGACCGCAAATGATTCTATATCAAGCTTGCCGAACGTCTTCGTTTCTTCCATATTAAAATGAAATTTCTGATCCAATGACAATTTACCGATATGCCCTTCCATGGCGTGCCACGTTTTTTCATTCGCATAGACAGGGAGATTATAACGTCTTGCCATAATTCCAAGTCCCTTGATATGGTCGCTATGCTCATGCGTCACTAAAATCCTGGATAATTCATTAGGATCAATATTCACTTGCTGCAATAAACTTTCGATACGCTTCCCACTTAATCCTGCATCGACTAAAATCTTTTCATCCCCTGATTCTATATAAAAAGCATTACCTGTACTGCCTGAAGCTAGTACACTCATACGTAAAGTCATTCATTAGACACTCCATTGTTTGTTTCTTCTGTTCCATCATTACTTTTTTCGTTATCTACCAGAGGGGCCGGCGTATTATTCACACTTAAATCAAAGGAGCTGTTAATCTTCTCGATGAAGGCTGATTCTTTCTCATCAATAACCGCACCCGTGATCGCATAGACAAACAGGATCTTCTCTCCATTTACCGTCACTTTCCACGTTGGGGCAAACACTTGCGGGCCGTTCTCTTCACCCAGTACTAGATAAAAGCTGTTATAGTACCCCACTGACATACTGGTAACCTCATCTCCCGAGGCTAAATGATCTTCATCCATTAATTTCTGGATGATTTTGCTAGGCTGGATAATCTGCGGATCCTGAGAACCGGAGCTTGGCGCTTGTTCATCTCCATTTGAGAAAGATAACAAAGTGGCAATATAGCTTGTTATTTTCCCATCCTCAACCTGAAGCATTAAGAAGCCCCCGCTATTATAAAAAATGGTGCGGTCATTTTTCTTTTGAAAAAACAGGATCACTCCTTCTTCCTTGTTCCAGTTCCAATATTCATACTGATTACTAAAAGGGACTACACTGTTCACCTGATCCACTACGTTATCTTCCGTAACTTCAACAGGTTCGCTGAGCTCGCTTTTTAAAACACTGTTATTCTGTACCGCAACCGTTTGCTCGTCTCCCTCTCTTAATTCCTGGATCTGTGAAAGAACCCCCTCTGAAAATTCACTACCTGAAGAAATGGTTTGAGGAACGGCCGGCACTTCGCTTGGGACATTATCCCAGGAGACCGTAATGTTATTGTTTTCAAGCTCGTCTTCAAAACTCTCAGAGTTAGCGGTAGCAATCGGACCAAGCTCCGACGCCTGCTGCTTTTCCATAAACTGATTGAGGAGAAAGATATCCAGAACTAAAAAACTAAGGATAAATAAAACTTTAATTTGTCCCCATTGCATTTACACCCTTCTCCTTCCTAGGAAACTTCTTCATCTTGCCTTAATTCATCCATTTCCAGAGGGACCCAGCTGCCCGACAGTTTAACAAACCATCCAGGAAAGAGGGAATAAGCAAGGTTTGGACGCTGCTCTTTTAACTGATACCCGATCTTAACGCCTTCCACTTCTTCCAGATTATATTTATCCGTATTCGTTAAGAAATCCCTCACTTCTTCTCCCGAAGCGAGCTCGTCCGTGGAGGTGTTGTCATAAGGATAACGCTCAAAAATGACAAGCGGGCGAATATACTCCTGGATCTCACCTTGTTCGTATTTCATGGACATGATTTCTACATTGGTTTCGCTTGATAGAATAGGCAGGCCATTATAATGCATTCGATACGTTGCCTTCTCCATAGTCGAGGAAATACTGTCCAAATAAAACGTATTGGTCCAGCCCACGTGGTTATTCACATCATTAATGCTGCGGGTTAATAAATCATACTCAAGCAATGGACTTGGGTTAGCACGGTTAGGAATCATGTACTCATATTTAAGTCTTGTTTCATTATCCAGAACATCCAATCGCCGGTCTGTCGTAGCCAGTCGCCGATGACCATTAATCGATGAAGATGAGACCACGGCATTAGGTGGAAAAAGATCGTTTTGAATCGGAACAAGTGGAATCGGAGTGGTCTGCAGCACTTCCTCAGGATAAGCCACACGGCCTTCTGGAAGATAGATTGTATTTTCAATCTCCGAGCTGCCGAGAAGGGAGATCGAACCATCCAAAGCAATCTGCTCGATTAAGTCATTCTTGTCATCCAACTCATTAAATAATTGGCTTCCATAGTCTTCATCAATGGTAGCCCTGAGCTTAGCCGGCGCTACATCGTCCGTCGAATCGACGGCCAGAACCTGATAAAAAGAGGATGAATTATCATCGTGACCATGAATAAAGAACAGCCTGTTAAATACCTGGGTCTCTGAAAGCTCTCCTGTACTTACAGTAAAGATGTTTTCAAGCACTTTTAGAGGAAGCTCCTCGGGAAAAACGGCTTCCACCACGTGACTATCTTCATCAAAACTGGGCTGTGCTGGAGTTTCATCCACATTCAAAAGCTCCCATTGCTTCATTCTGTCATACATGGCCGTTTTTTCTGCCGGATCTTCATAAGAATAGGAAGCTCCTCTTTCGTGAAAGACGAACTGCTCCGGCTCCACAAGACTTACTAAATCATTTTCTTCGCCGTCTAATTGGGTAGTATCAATCACTTCTTGTCCCTCTTCAACGATTTCACTGCTTGGCTGATAATTCCATAGAGCGACCGTTAACACCAGACTAAGAGCAATCAGTATAACCAAAATTACGGACTTCATTGTTTCCATGTTCATGAATTTCCCCTCCGCTTCTGACTCATTAACGGAAGTGTAAAGTGTACCGAGGTCCCTTTACCCTCTTTGCTTTCTGCCCATATTTTACCGTGATGGGCTTCAATCATTTCCCGGGCAATAGCGAGGCCAAGACCGGTGCCGCCCATTTCTCTTGCTCTCGATTTATCTACCCGGTAAAACCGGTCAAAGATTTTATCAACTGTATCCGCCGGCATACCGATGCCTTCATCCGTCACACTCACGCGAAGCTGTTTCCTGGTAGAATACGCATCAAAACGAATCGTGCCGCCTTCTGGTGAATATTTTACAGCGTTGGATATGACATTATCCAGCACTTGTGTCAATTTATCTTTGTCCATCCAAACGTACATATTTTTCTTCGGAAGGTTTCTTTCAAACTCCATATTTTCATCTTTATTCATCTCAAATCGATCAATAATCTGATTGTAGAAGCCGACAAATTCGACACGCTCTCTCATTAAGGTCGTTTCTTTATGGTCCATCTTCGTTAATTGCAGCAAATCATTAACTAAACGAATCATACGGTCGGTTTCATTCTGTGTAACATCTAAGAATCTCGGAGCAATATCAGGATCCTGCCAGGCCCCATCGTTTAAGGCCTCAATATAGCTCCGCATGGTTGTGAGCGGTGTCCGCAGCTCATGAGAAACATTAGACACGAATTCCCTGCGTTCCTGCTCTACCTTCTCCTGTTCCGTAACATCACTAATCACCGAAATAAATCCGTCCATTTCTTCATTCTCATCTTCTACCACTGAAAAATTGGCCTTAACCAGCAGATGCTTGTCTTCACTGCTGAGGTCAATAATCATCGATCCCGCTTCTTCAACTTCAGAAATATCATCCATTTGGTCGCCTAGATCGAAAACGTCGATTAAAGATTGGCCTTGGACTTCTTCAAACGTCTGACCGATCAGCTTAGAGGCTGGTGCGTTCATTAAAATAATCGCTCCTATGCGGTCTGTAGCAATGACACCATCCGACATATTCGACAAAACCGAACTTAATTTTCGTCGTTCCCCTTCGGTTGTAGCCTGGGCTAACTTCAGCTTATCGTTCAGGTCATTAAACGTAAGACCGAGCTGCCCAATTTCATCATTACCTTTTACATCCACCTTTTGAGAGAAATCACCGGTAGCCATTATCTGAGCCTGCTTTTTCATTTCAGTTAAGGGCTTGGTAATGGTACGGGCTACCAGGATCCCAAGCAGGGCGGTAACCGTGATCGCAAGCAAAGTACCCTTAGCAAATATACTATTAATCGCCTGCATCTGTTCATAGATACCATCCATGCGGGCCTGATAGTGGAGCACCCCTTTAATTTCCCCGGCTTCCGTTGTAATGGGTTTCTCTCCTACATATAAGTTTGTCCCATCCTGCCGTACGGTTCTCGGATCGGTCTCGCCCAGGATAAATACTTTACTAATCCGTGCATCCGTCACTTTTTTTCCGATATTGGCGCGATCATCACTGCCACTGTCAAACGAGGCAATAATATTCGGCCCTGTCTTTTCAATCACTTGTAACTTCTTGATGTCGGATTCATTAAATTCGTTAATCAGTCCCTCTACTTCAGCCTGTAAAGAGGGGTCACCCTCGCCTCGTTCTGCCTCAAAGGCATTTTGGAGGCTATACGTGAGTGAATTTAAGCGTCCTTCAATCGAATTTGTAAAATTATCCGTCAGATTATTTTCCAACCTCTCAACAAAATAGGCACCAATCACTTGGATGCCTAATAGAAGAAGCAGAATATAAACGAGAATCAGCTTCAGTCTGACGGACTGAAAAAAACCTACTTTCTTCATGAAAACACTACTCCTGCTCTGGATTTCTTAAATAATAACCAACTCCGCGTCTGGTAACGATCCAGACAGGATTACTTGGATTTTCTTCGATCTTCTCGCGCAGGCGACGCACAGTCACGTCTACGGTTCTCACGTCTCCGTAATAGTCGTAGCCCCAGACGGTCTCCAGCAAATGCTCACGCGTCATGACCTGTCCGATATGACGGGCTAAGTAATGTAATAATTCAAATTCACGGTGAGTCAGCTCAATGTAAGAGCCGTCACGGGTTACGGTATAAGCATCTGGATGAATCGATAATCTTCCGATCGTTATGTCTTTAGGCTGCTGGGAGCTGTCTTCCGGCTCCTGCTGCTGACGCCGCAAATTAGCTTTGACGCGGGCAATCAGTTCGCGATTACTGAATGGTTTGGTGACATAATCATCGGCACCCATTTCAAGTCCTAAAACTTTATCTATTTCAGCATCTTTAGCTGTCAGCATAATAATCGGCATATTATGATTCTTGCGCACTTCCCGGCAGACTTCGTTACCGTCTTTATTCGGAAGCATAATATCTAATAAAATTAAATCAGGGTCTGCTTCGTCTGCTTTTTGAATGGCTTCATCACCATCATAGGCACACACGACCTCATATCCTTCTTTTTCTAAATTGAATTTCAATATATCTGCAATTGGCTTTTCATCGTCTACAACTAAGATCTTCAGTGCCATACACTGTCACATCCCTTTCCTCGACTTCTTTACCATCTATTATTTTAACTTATTTATGGAAAAATGTCTTTTTCTAATAAAAAGTTATGAAAAATGTATTCAGAAAACATAATTTTCTCTACCAAAAAACCGCTGTGACCAACACGCCACAGCGGCTTCTGACAAGAACGCTCTGTTAAAAATTCTTATTAGTTTCTCATAATAAGATTTTTGCACAATAGGGCCGGATTGTGTAAGACTCAGTTTCGAGATACTTTTATGACAAGAAAGGTCCTGCGGGGGATGATTCGCTTTCCGCGGGCATGTGCTGAGCCTCCTCAGTCTTCGACTTCCGGGGTCTCACCAATCATGTTTATCCCGCAGGAGTCTTCATCATCCCCCTCCGGACCTGGCCAAATCAGAAGCTCGAAACCACTTTAACTCGTAAGGAATTAGACCAGGTGGTTCTGTACCTATTTTCAGGGTATAACGATGCACAATAGCCTGTTATAAAAGCATTTAATGCAGATTAAGGAGAAAAACTTTCATCTTCTGGAAGGGTCCGTTCGCAACATTATAGTGGGGTTGGTGGGGCAATGATGAGACTCCCATGGGAGAAGGGACTAGGTGAGATCCCACAGGGAGTGAAACGAGCGAGGAATCTCACCGTTCCCCCATAGGAAAGCGAAATCGTCCCCCGCAGGACCTTCCACTCAACAAATATCTCGAAACTGAGTCTTCAAGTAATGGGAGCTTTTCTTTAACATTATCATGGAAATGGAACAGCGTTACTTGAAAAATGAAGCTGGATCCTCGAGTTTTCCATCTTTGTGAATTTCAAAATGCAAGTGAACACCCGTGGAGTTGCCCGTCGTCCCCATAACACCTAGCTTGTTTCCTTTTCGAACGGTCTCTCCTACCTCCACGTCAATCGAATCAAGGTGAGCATAAATCGTTTCATATCCGTTATTATGATCAATTACGACTTTATTGCCAAAACCACTCTGATATTCAGCCGTAACGACTTCTCCGTTATCAGCAGCCTTGATTGTACGGTCATCCACACCTGCAATATCAATTCCTTTATGATACCTTCCCCATCTTTCACCCACATGGCTCGTAATCGTTCCTTCAACTGCGGGCCAGGCGAAAGTCCCTGTACCACGCGAAGGGATGATTTTCGTTCCTTTAAGAATCACTTCTTCGACAGGTTCTTCCACCACTTCTTCTTTTAAGGTTTCTCTCGTTTCCACGCTTCCATTCTTTTTGGTAATCAAGGTATGGATTTCTTTTCTTCCATCGCTGCCTTCTTGTTTTGTTTCAGTCTCCCCTTTTAATAGATCGTTGGTTTCTACAATCTTTCGGGAAGACTCTATGGTTTGTTCCTGAACGTCTTTTTCTTTAACGACTACCTCGGTCAGAGGTTCGGAAACTTCCCCCTCAATCGGTTTATTTCCTCCCTGGCTTTCATCACTATTTTCCACCACAACTCCATTTTTCACCTCTTGCACGGCTTGTGAGACTGAAGATATTTGGGAAGGGTGAACCTCAGAGCTCTCTCCTTTAATTTCATGGCTGAGCTCAACCGATAAAATGCCGGATTCACCTTCTTCCTTCTCTATTGGTTTACCTTTCGAATCTTTGGACTCTAATTGAGTAAGAATGTTCTCTTCCACATATTTTTCTTTCAACCGCTTTTTAACGTCCTCTATTTCCTCATGGTCAGAAAGGTGAGCGACCGTTTGATCATCTATGTTTACTTGAACGGATTCAGCAGAAACGGAAATCGATTCCTCTAATTGGTCCAGCACTTTCGCTTTATTGCTCTCAGACGAAAGATTTTTCTCACGCGTAAAGGTAATATCTTCGTTCAGTTTAAGGTCTTCTTCGCTATATGTGATTTCCGCTCGATGCACACGATCCTCGATAAAGGCCTGAATGTCTTCCTTTTTTTCTACGGTTCCGATAGATTCATCATCCACATATACCTGATACACCGTATTTAAATTCTTATCTGCATAAGCTGTCCCCACCGTTAAGCTTAATACCAGCACTCCTGTAAAAGCGGCCTTTGACAAAACCGCTCTTCTATCTTTCTTCATTTCCTTTCCCCCTGTGAATCTATTTATCTCTTTTATTATCATTATTATTAATATTTTCACTTAATAAACCTATCATATGAAAATTATTAATAAAACAGGGGATAGAAAATGTAATATTCTTATCATATACTTACCAAAACCAGGTATAAATGCTAATATTTCCGTCTTATGCATGCCCGAAAACATGGTAGAATATACTAGAATTCTAATATTTTCATTTAACTATATGAAAAGATTAGTAACAGAAGAAAGAATTGCATAATTTCATTATACAAAAAAAGCCTGCGAGTTTATCGCAGACTTTCACAAAGAGTGGCTCGGGACGGAATCGAACCGCCGACACACGGATTTTCAGTCCGTTGCTCTACCGACTGAGCTACCGAGCCGTACTATAAAGTTTTCTTCTTTGTTCACTCAACCCAGCTAATTTTCGACATTTACACTAGCGGCTGAACCAGAGATTTCCTTATTCATTCGCAGTTGAACGATTTTCAGCACGTTCATTAAATAAAAAAGCATTTATTTGTCAAAAACTATTCACGTATATTCGTTAAATTTCTAACTTTGTACATGTTATAATAGCAATGGCGGTCCGGACGGGACTCGAACCCGCGACCTCCTGCGTGACAGGCAGGCATTCTAACCAACTGAACTACCGGACCATGATCGCTTTCTTACTGCGACGTTTAACATCATATCATATGCATATATCAGGCGCAATACTATTTTTTCGTACCGGACGTATTTCGCTTTTCATATCACCTATGCAAGCTCACATATAATCTTTACAAGACTACTTTTTAGGAAGGAGGGATCCTTTGAAGAAAACATTACGGTCTATTTCTTTTGTACTTATTATTTTATTGATTGCCATGCTCGGCTATTTAAAATTGAATCCACCCCTGACGCAGGGTTCGATTGGAACGACAAGTGACAAGCTATCTGTTATTGTGGCCCTCGGAAACAAGCATTTATTAGGGAACATCCACATTACCGACGTTTCGATAAATGCAAATCAGGCGCCTACGAAGGTGCGCATGCAGGTCAGTAACTCTACGAAAGGTTTTATCATCACAGATACTTATCAGCCTTATGAGGAAGAATACGGAATGAAAGACTACGAGACGATTGCACTCGAACCAAAAAGCGCTCCTATACCATTCTCCAAGCAGGCAAAAGCGGGTTCTGAAAATCCTGCCAGGATCTACGGTTTAAGCATAACAGAAGACACCCCGATTGAACGGATCAATGTGACGTACCGCTACCTGGGTATTTCATTTGTAAAAACCATTAATGTGTAAAAAAAAGACCAGCGCTGGTCTTTTTTTTATTGATCGCTCGAAGGATAGGTATTCAGCTTGTCTAACAGTTCATAAGGGTCAGAGGAATCTACAAGGATGCTCCGATTGCTTTCAGGAACAAATCCTGCCTCAATAGCATGCTCAATTAATCGTTTTAAAGGGGTATAGTACTCTTCAATATTGAATAAAGCCACTGGTTTTTTGTGCAGTCCTATTTGAGCCCAGCTCACGGTCTCAAATAATTCTTCAAACGTTCCAAAGCCGCCGGGGAGTGCAATATACCCATCCGCAAGTTCACTCATCTTTGCTTTTCGCTCGTGCATCGTGTCCACCTCAATAAAGCTGCTCAGTTCCGTGTGGACGATTTCACGGTCAAATAACTCCGTAGGCATGACCCCCGTGACCTTTCCTCCCTGCTGAAGTATGCTGTCGGCAAGTACACCCATCAAACCGCTTTTGGCTCCACCGTATACCAGCTCAATATTTTTCTCTGCAAAGGCTTTTCCGAGTTTCTTGGCTTCTTCCGTATAGGCTGGGTTGTGCCCGGTACTTGAACCTGCAAATACACATATTTGTTTCACGTGAAACACTCTCCTTCTCTTCTTATCATAAGCAAAACACGCCTGACTTAGCCAAGCCAGGCGTTATAACTCCATTTATTCGCTGTAAACACTCCGTACAACATTGGTCTGGTTACGATCCGGTCCTACAGAAAATACAGAAAGAGGGATCCCCGTAAGCTGTGAAACTCGTTCGATGTAATTTCGTGCATTGACTGGAAGATCACTCAATGTTTTTGCATCGGTAATATCTTCTGTCCAGCCCGGCAACTCTTCATATACCGGTTCACATTCAGCGAGCACCTTCAAGCTGGCCGGGAATTCTTCCATAATTTCTCCTCTATACCTATAAGCGGTACAAATTTTCAACGTCTCAATACCCGTTAATACGTCGACAGAATTAAGGGAAAGGTCTGTAATACCACTCACACGGCGGGCATGGCGGACCACTACGCTGTCAAACCAGCCGACACGGCGGGGTCTTCCTGTCGTGGTGCCGTATTCTTTCCCGACTTCACGAATCTGATCACCCGTCTCATTATCCAGTTCGGTTGGAAAAGGACCGTCTCCTACGCGGGTCGTATAGGCTTTAGACACCCCGACTACATGCTTGATCTTAGACGGGCCGACACCGGAACCAATGGTAACCCCTCCAGCAATTGGGTTGGAAGAGGTAACGAAAGGGTAGGTTCCTTGATCGATATCAAGCATAACTCCCTGAGCCCCTTCAAATAGAATGCGGCGGCCTTCATCCAGGCTGTCATTCAACACAACAGAGGTATCGCAGACATATTTTTCGATTTGCTGTCCGTATTCGTAGTATTCTTCGAGGATTTCCTCGACCGTAAACGGTTTCGTTTCATAAACTTTTTCAAACAAACGGTTCTTTTCTTCCACGTTTTGTTCCAGCTTTTCTTTAAAGCTTTCTTTATCCATCAGATCAGCTATACGTATGCCCATACGTGCGGCTTTGTCCATATAGGCTGGTCCGATTCCTTTTTTCGTGGTGCCAATCTTATTCGCACCTTTTTGCTCTTCCTGCAGGGTATCGAGCTTCAAGTGGTAAGGAAGAATGACGTGAGCGCGGTTGCTGATTCGAAGGTTTTCTGTAGATACTCCTTTATCATGTAAGTATTTCAGTTCCTCAAGCAGCGCTTTAGGATCAATGACCATTCCATTGCCCAGCACACAAGTTTTATCATTAAAAAAGATTCCAGAAGGTATTAAATGTAATTTATAAGTAACGCCATCAAATTTGATTGTATGCCCGGCATTGTTTCCACCTTGATAACGTGCAACAACCTCGGCATTTTGTGATAGAAAATCGGTTATCTTGCCTTTTCCTTCGTCTCCCCATTGGGTTCCGACTACAACTACTGACGACATAAGGCACCTCCGCCAAAAATTTGTTTTATATTATTTCCACCGTCAGTTTACCAATGATATCCTTGCAAGTCAACGCAATTCCCGAACAATAAACCAAATAATCCATTTAATAGTTCGGTTATCACAAACCGCATTTCATTATAAATGCTTACATTTACTTATCAGGATTGAAATATTATCCTTCCTGACTTATGATGACTTATATAATACGTACAGGGAGGGAATCGATGTATCAGGAAGAACGATTGGTGGAAATCGTGGATTACATAAACGAAAATCGGCGGATTTCCGTGGATCAAATTTGTGAATTATTTAATGTATCCAGAGATACCGCAAGAAGAGACCTTGTTAAATTAGAAAATAAAAAAGCGATTGTCCGAACCAGAGGTGGAGCGATCTCACCTGGAACCAGCCCTGAAATTAAAAATTATCGGCACCGTCTTCACAGCGTATCTAGTGAAAAAAGAGAAATTGGAAAGCGTGCCGCATCTCTCCTGGAACCAGGTGATACCGTCATTCTTGATACTTCTACCACTGTGCAGGCATGTGCGGGAGAACTGGAAAACACGGAAATGACCGTCATCACGAATTCCATTCACCAGGCTGAGATTCTATCAGGTAAAGATCATCTCAGAATTCATCTTCTTGGCGGGCAGCTTCATAAAGAACATGGTTTCCTGTACGGAACATCTACCATCGACAAACTGAACCAGTATCATGTCGATAAGGTATTTATAGGTGTAGTAGGCATATCTGAGCAAGGCTTGACCGTGGGGCATGAAGAGGATGGAATGGTGAAGCGCAAGATGATAGAACAGGCCAAGCAGGTAATCGTGCTTGCCGACCACACTAAGATCGGACTCACGGAGTTCTTTCAGTTCGCTACATTAGAAGATATTGACGTTATGATTACGGATTGCACACCTGGAAAGAATTTCTGCGAACTGCTTGAAATTAATCGTGTAGAATTACTTGTAACGGAGGAGGAGAAAGATATATGGAGTTAATTGCGATTGATTTAGACGGCACCCTGCTAAACAGCAGCCACACGATTAGCAAGGAGAATATAGAAGCTATTAAATACGCGCAGCAGCAAGGAGTAGAAGTGGTGGTTGCTACTGGACGGGCTGAGTTCGATGTCCGGGAAGTATTTGCTCATACGAACCTCACAACGTGGGTCATTGGGGCGAACGGAGCTACCATTCACCGCCCGAACGGCACGCTGTTCGATTCCGTACCAATTGAAGAAAAAGACGCGGACGCCATATTAAGCTGGCTGGAACAGGAACAATTCTATTACGAAGTATTCAGTGATTCTTCCATCTTAACCCCTCAAAATGGACACAGGCTCTTACAAATGGAAATGGATCGCATCAAGAGTGCCAACCCCGAGGCTGATTTAGAAGAGCTTGAACAAGCCCTTGAAAAGCAATTCAGCCAGACCGGATTTTATCATGTTGATTCATACAAGGATATTACAGAGGCGGGATCGCCTGTATATAATATCCTGGCCTTTTCATTTGAACAGGAAAAGCTGGACAAAGGCTGGCGCACATTTGAATCGAACCCCGATCTTACCCTTGTCAGTTCAGCCAACCATAACTTTGAGTTTGAGCATAAAGATGCGTCTAAAGGGCTCGCCCTGCAAAAGCTGGCCGCCCATCTGGACCTTCCAATCAGCGAAACTGCTGCGATTGGAGACAGCCCCAATGACCTTTCCATGCTTCATGCGGCCGGTCATAGTGCGGCCATGGCAAATGCGAAAGACGTAGTAAAAGAAGCCAGTGATTTTATAACCGCCCACAACGACAGCCACGGCGTAGCCCAGGCCATCTACCATTGGCTGAAATAATCAGTTCCAATAAATGGATGACCTGAGGTGGAAATATCAGTCAGACAAAAACCCCCGCCAGGAGCTGATGATCAGCTTCTGGCGGGGGTTTTTACATGATAAGAATTAGGCCGGAGGAATGTCTGCTTCGCTATAGCGGTGGTCCAAATCTACGAACTTGTTATATTCTTTCACGAAGGCAAGTTCGACGTTACCAACCGGGCCATTCCTTTGTTTGGATATAATAATTTCAATAATGTTCTGGTTCTCCGATTCCTGATCGTAATAGTCATCACGGTACAAGAAGCCAACAATATCGGCATCCTGCTCGATCGACCCTGACTCACGCAGATCTGACATCATTGGACGCTTGTCCTGACGGGATTCTACGCCACGTGACAGCTGTGATAAGGCAATGAGAGGAACATTAAGCTCACGCGCGAGCCCCTTCAAGGAACGTGAAATCTCAGAAACCTCCTGCTGTCGGTTTTCCTTGGAATTAGCGCTTCCCTGAATTAATTGTAGATAATCGATAAGGATCATACCAAGACCGTGTTCTTGCTTTAATCGTCGGCATTTAGAGCGAATTTCACTAACACGGATACCGGGTGTATCATCAATATAGATTCCGGCATTCGATAAACTCCCCATAGCCATGGTCAGCTTATTCCAGTCTTCTGCTTCCATGTGGCCTGTACGAAGCCGCTGCGCATCAATGTTCCCTTCCGCACACAGCATACGGGAAACAAGCTGATCCGCTCCCATCTCCAAACTGAAGATCGCCACATTCTCTTCTGTATGAACAGCCACATTCTGAGCAATATTCAAAGCAAAGGCTGTCTTACCCATAGAAGGACGGGCTGCGATGATAATCAGATCATTTCGCTGGAACCCGGAGGTAATATTATCAAGATCACGATAACCCGTCGGAATTCCGGTTACGCCGCCTTCTTGATTGTGAAGCTGTTCGATATTATCGTAAACATCGATTAATACGTCTTTGATACTTTTAAAAGCACTGGAGTTTTTTCGCTGGGAAACTTCCAGAATATCTTTTTCAGCTGAGTTCAGGACATCCTCTAAATCTTCTTCTTCTGAATACCCGGTGGTTACGATGTTCGTGGCTGTCCTGATCAAACTTCTTAACGTTGATTTCTCGCTGACAATCTTCGTATAGTACGTAATATTGGCTGCCGTGGGTACAGAGTTCGCTACATCGGTAAGGTAAGAGACCCCACCCACTTCTTCAAGGACTTTATTATTGGATAAAGCCGAAGTCACCGTCACCAGGTCAATGGGTTCTCCTTTATCAGCCAGCGTCATCATGACTTCAAAAATCCGCTGATGACTGGCACGGTAGAAGTCTTCGGGCAGCAAATATTCTGAGGCAGTGGACATGGCTTCAGGTTCTAAAAAGACCGCACCCAATACCGCCTGTTCAGCTTCAATATTATGGGGCGGCGTGCGGTCATTCCATACTTCACTCACTAGCTGTTCCTCCTCTGGTTGGTTCAAAACAAAATATAAGCACCCGACCCTTCACTGCTTCACACACATGTTCCAATCGTGCTGAGGGTTAAAAGGCCAGGCGCTCATAATAGATGCTTCATAAACGAAATTTCAGATCATAATCAGGTCGTTTATTTTTCTTCGATGTGAACACGGATCGTACCCGTTACTTCAGGGTGAAGCTTCACCGGTACATTCGTGTAACCAAGGTTACGGATCGGATCATCCAGTTCGATTTTTCGTTTGTCAATTTTGATATTATGAGCTTTCTTCAATTCTTCAGCAATTTGCTTGCTTGTAATAGAGCCGAACAGACGACCATTATCGCCGGACTTAGCTGTTAGTTTGACTTCCATATCTTTTAAGGATTCTTTCAGCTTTTCGGCTTCATCGATTTCCTCCTGGGCTTTTTGCTCCTGTTTGGCATCAATCGCTTTCTGAGCCTGGACGTTCCCTTTAGTCGCTTCAACCGCTAAGTTATTTTTAAGAAGATAGTTGCGGGCATAGCCATCAGATACGTCCTTGATTTCGCCTTTTTTCCCTTTACCTTTTACATCTTGATTAAAAATTACCTTCATTCTGTGTCTCCCCCTTCAAAATACTCGTCAATTATATCTTGCAACAATGCTTTCGCATCTTCAATCGTTGTGTCTTCAAGCTGAGTAGCGGCGTTCGTTAAGTGGCCGCCTCCATTCATTCGTTCCATAAGAACTTGAACGTTAATATCGCCTAGAGAACGGGCACTGATTCCAATACGCTTATCCTTACGCTCCGATATAACGAAGGATGCGACAATACCACTCATCGTAAGGAGTGTATCGGCAGCTTGTGCAATAATGACGGGGCCATAGGTTTCCCCTTTATTCCCGGTTGATATGGCTACGCCGTCCCGGTACACTTCCGCTCGCTCAATCAACTTACTTCTTCGGATATAAACATCCAGATCTTCTTTCATAAACTTCTGAACCTGGACCGTGTCAGCTCCTTTTGATCTCAAATAAGAAGCAGCATCAAATGTCCGTGATCCGGTCCGCAGCGTGAAGCTCTTCGTGTCGACAATAATCCCTGCAAGCAGAGCAGTGGATTCAAGCATCGAAAGCTTGAGTTTCTTAGGCTGGTATTCCAGCAATTCCGTCACTAATTCCGCTGTCGAAGAAGCATACGGCTCCATATAGACAAGTGTAGGATCAGAGATAAACTCTTCTGCCCGGCGGTGGTGGTCAATTACGACCACATGCTCGGTTTTCGAAAGTAATTTCTCTTCCATGACTAAGGAAGGCTTGTGCGTATCCACGACTACCAGCAAGGAGTTATTCGTCACCATTTCCAGAGCATCTTCCGGCGGGATAAAGTACTGCCATAGATCTTCATCTTGCTCAATTTCTTCGATCATACGCTGAACGCCTGTATCAATATCATTTGGGTCAAGAACAATGGCTGCCTGTTTATCATTAGCCTGAGCAATTTTCAGAATCCCGATGGAAGCCCCGATCGAGTCCATATCCGGTGATTTATGGCCCATAATCAGAACTTTTTCACTTTCCTGGACCAATTCTTTCATGGCGTGGGAAATAACACGGGCACGAACACGCGTCCTTTTTTCCATTGGATTCGTCTTACCGCCATAGAAACGTACTTTTCCTGTATCATCCTTGATCGCAACCTGATCACCGCCGCGCCCGAGAGCAAGATCCAGGCTGGACTGAGAGAGTTCTCCCAGTTCCGGAAGACTGATCGGACCAACACCGATACCGAAACTGAGCGTAAGAGGCACGTTCTGATCTGTGATCAGCTCACGGACATCATCAAGGATTTCGAATTTAGCTTTTTCTAATTTTTTCAGAATTTCATGGTTCATGACCGCCACAAAGCGTTCTTGAGAGGTACGCTTCAAGTAGATTCCATAATTCCCAGCCCATCTATTTAAAATAGAGGTAACTTGGGAGTTTATATGACTCTTGGCCGTATCATCCATTCCCTGCGTAATTTCTTCATAATTATCGAGGAATATAATGGCCAGAACGGTTTGTTCGTTTTTATAAAGATTATAAGTCTCCGTTTGTTTCGTACGATCAAATAAATAGAGCAACCGCTCATCTTTTTTAATAATCGTCTGAAGTTTGTAGTCCCCTACTGTAATCCAGACTTCGCTCTCATCTTCTTTAATAGGTGCAATCAACTGGTCAGATAATTGCTTAAGAGATTTACCTACAATGGTGTCATCCTTTGTAAACCTATTCATATAAGGGTTAGCCCATTCAATTTTATAGTTTTCACTAAATAAAATAATTCCGATAGGCATCTCAAGCAGCGCCTCTTCCCCTACTTTTTTCACCCGGTAGGAAAGAGTCGATATATATTCTTCCGTTTCGTTAATCATGTTCTGCTCAGTTCGGACACTGTAGAAGATCGAGGCTGCTAAAAACAGCGTCATCATCATCCCAAGGGTCCACTGATAATACCAAATAAAGGCAAGCAGGACTAAGGAAATCACATAAATAATCCATAAGTGTCCGCTCATTGTTGGCTTTTTAAAAAAGTTAGGCATTCCATTCAGCTCCTACCATCTTATACGAGCTCATTTCTTTCCTTTTATCCGTTCTCTAAGAGAAAATCCTATATCAATTATACCTAAGATTCGCACAAGATACAGTAAGATTTGTGGAAGTAAAAGGCAAATCACGACAATTACGACTGGTATGGCCTTTGACCATTTCTTCACTTCTGCATAGTAAAAGATAAAAGAGAACCCTTGCAATACTAGCAGGCTGCCGGCCAACGTGTATACGTTGATCGATCCCAAGTAGAGCAATCCTTCTTCATTCGTAGGAATATAGGTTAAAACCAACGCGAAGAAGTAATACCATAAAACTGCGGTCGGCAGCTTAAATTCTTTAAATGGAGGAAAGCGGAATTGTTTTTTGTCCACTCGGTTAATCACTTTATACGTCAGCCACTGGCTGATGAAAGCAAACACAATCCCTGTCATAACCAGAATACTTGGAATAATATCCGGCAAAAATTCAACCGTTTCACGTAAAGCTTCTAATGAAGCTTCTGTATTCTCCCCTCCGAGCATTCCCGGAAGCATATTATTCGTCCTGGTGAAGGCGTCATTTAGACTTGTGCTGATCTGCTCTCCCCAGTTAACACCGAAGAGTAACTGAGAAGCTAGATAAATACCGGCTGCGCCAATACTGAAGCCGACTGATCCAAAAGCCCACGCCTCCAAAGAAGATTGTTTATTATACAGGGCTCCACCTAAGAAGACCCCGCCAATCCCTGCTAATAAAGTGAACATTGAAAAAACGGGTCCAAATAGCAGGGTAAACAATAAAGCAGCTATGAACATTAATGCTCCTGCTTTCCAGCCATGCCGATAGCTATAAAATATGAAAGGAATGGGAAGCGTAAATAACAGGACAGGTCCAAGCCAGATTGGCATGAAAATAATTACCAATAACAATAGCAGATAAACGCCTGTCATTAAAGCCCCTTCCGTAATTCTTTTTGTGTCATTCATTTCCAGAAACACCTCTATTTCTATCTTCCATCTACTAGCTTATCTATTTTAACATATATCGTTTTTCCTATTCTTCTCATTCTTCTTATAGAAAGTGACGATTTTGGTAGAAATGTCTGTTGTCTGATATGATTAAATGTAATATTGCGAATTTTAGGAGGATGATCATGCGGACTGACTATCATGTACACATGGCCGAAACCGGTAACCTTGAGGTCGATTATTTAAAAACTTACATCGAAAAAGCGAAAGAAGAAGGAATACAAGAGCTGGGCATTTCCGAACACGCCTACTTTTTTCAAGAGACGAGACCGATCCTCTCTAATCCGTGGGTGGAAAACCGCCGAACTCTCGATTTCAGTACTTATCAGAATATGTTTGACCAGGCTGAAAAGGAAGGTCTGACGATCAAAATGGGCATTGAAATGGATTATATGCCCGGCAAAGAAAAAGAAATGGAAGCTTTTATTTCTGAGCGTCCTTTTGACTATGTCATTGGCTCCGTACACTGGATTGATGAGTGGGGGATTGACCTTGCTACTTTCCGTGATGAGTATGAGAAAAGGGATCTCTATGAAGTCTACCGCCAATACTTCGACCGCGTCGTTACGCTTGCAGAGTCCGGCTTATTTGATTTTGTCGGTCACATTGATGTCATTAAAGTGTTTGGCTACCGTCCTGACGACCAGGAATTCCTTCGTGAACAGTATAAACGAGCAGCTGAAGCACTAGCTTCTACAGGTACATGTATTGAAATCAGTACGGCTGGTCTCAGAAAGCCGGTCGGAGAAATGTACCCGGATCCTGAACTGCTGCAAATTTGTAAAGATGCTGGTGTTGGAATCGTTCTCTGTTCGGATGCTCATAAACCGGATCATGTAGGGCACCGGTATGAAGAAGCCGTGGAGCTTGCAAAATCTGCTGGATATGAGCAAGTCCACGTATTTACGAACCGTGAAGCCTCCGTCCACCCTCTTAAATAAATAGGAAAATGAAAAGGAGCCGGAGAAACCGGCTCTTTTTTTTATCAGTAGTGGTGGGCCCATTAACTACTATCAAAATCGATATTGCTTCTTTCAGATAAGCTCCCGATACTGGAAGACTCAGTTTCAAGACATTGGAGGAACGGAAGGTCCTCCGGGGGACGATTTCGCTTTCCGCGGGCATGAGGTGAGCTTCCTCGGGCTTAACAGCCCTGCGGGATCTCACCGATCATGTTCATCCCGCAGGAGTCTACACCGTCCCCCTCCGGACCTAGCCGAATGAGAACCTTGAAAGCACTTAAGATATCCTCTTAAGTGTCCGTTATTCTCTCGCGGCTGAGTTGGTGGGGAAATGACGAGACTCCCATGGGAGAAGGAACTAGGTGAGATCCCGCAGGGAGTGAAACGAGCGAGGAAGCTCACCGTTCCCCCATAGGAAAGTGTTCAAATGTGGAATCACCCCGAAAGACACGACCAGCATAAGCCGACCATCAAAAGGATGGTGGTTTTTCCGTCCGTTGATGAACGGCTTATGTCTCGAGGGTCTGGGTGATGGAACAAGACGAGTTATTTCCCCACCAGCCCCTTCCTCATATCGTAACGGATCCAAGGTATCTCGAAACTGAGTCTTACAGTAACCGGCCCGTTAGTTTAATAAGTTGATCATGGAAATTACCTACGATGTTGAAGCGCCAATGAAAAAGCAGACTTCCTCTTGAAGGAAGTCTGCTTTGTTAATCGTAAGTCATCCTATTAATAACTGATAGGAGCTCCTGGTCCTACTGGAATACCGAGCAGTACCCAAACCAGCAGCATAACTAGCCAAGCTAGCAGGAATGCGACTGAGTAAGGAATCATCATGGAAATTAACGTTCCAATACCTAGTTTCTTATCATAACGCTGAGCAAAGGCAATAATTACCGGGAAATAAAGAAGCAGCGGCGTAATCATGTTCGTCACTGAGTCAGCAATCCGGTACAGCAGCGTTGTAAACTCAGGAGAATAGCCAAGATTCATCATAATCGGGACAAACACAGGGGCTAAGATCGTCCATTTTGCTGAAGAACTTCCAATAAAGAAGTTCACAACCATAGTCAGCCCAAGGAACGTCAGAATAAGACCAATTCCATCAAATCCTGTAGAATTTAAGAAATCCGCTCCTTTAAAAGCGATCACAGTTCCGAGATTCGTTTCACGGAAATAAGCAATAAATTGACCGGCAGTAAAAGCAAGGGCAATATATCCACTCATGCTGGCCATTGTTTTACCTAAGAGCTTCGTAAGATCCTTATCGTTTTTAATCTCTTTTACCACAATTCCATAAATCAGTCCTGGAACAAGGAATAAAATGAAAATAACGAAAACCAGGGCATTAAAGAATGGTGAATCGATGTAAGCCCCATCACCGCGCAGCGGGCCAAATGATAGATAGGCCATCAAGAGAAATGTAAACAGAAATCCTATACCAGCCAGACGCATCCCTCTTTTTTCAAGAGAGGTAAGCTCGTCGATCTCTCCGTTTTCTCCACCTTCATAACGACCTAATCGAGGTTCGACAATCTTATCTGTCACAAGCGTACCTACGATCGTTACCAGCAGTACAGACACGGCCGCGAAGAAATAGTTCATAGTTACGGTAATCGTTTCTGCATAAGCAGGGTCAAGCGTTCGTGTGGCTTCAACGGTTAATTCCTGCAGCACGGCATCGGTGGAAGTGAGGGCCGGATTGGCTCCAAATCCGCCTGATACACCGGCGAACGCAGCCGCTAGACCAGCTAGCGGGTGTCGGCCTAATCCTAGAAAAAGTACAGCGCCGAGTGGTGGAAGGACCACATACCCAGCATTAACGGCTACACTGGACATGACACCGGCGAATACTAGAGCTGCTGTAAGCAATCGGTTCGGGAAAGAAAATACAATTCCTTTTAATGAAGAATTAATTAATCCGGTTTGTTCCGCTAAACCAATCCCGAGCATCGTTACGAGTACGGCTCCAAGCGGCGGAAATCCAATAAAGTTTTCAACGGCACTGTTAAAGATATAATCTAGGCCGCTTAGGCTGAATAAGTTTTTAACTTGAATGACTTCCCCTGACGTAGGGTTCGTCACGGACACAGAAGAAAATATACCCGATATAATAACTACAATAAGGGCTAATATTGCAAACAGAAGAAGTGGAGACGGAAGCTTATTTCCGAGCCACTCAATGCCGTCTAATATCCGAAATAAAAATCTTCGAGGTGACGATGGGGTTGCTTTTTTCTCTGACATACACCAGACCTCCTTATTAATGTTGATTGTTTAGGTCGGAATTTAATTTAACAAGTCTTCCGCTGAAAGTCAAAGCATTGAAATTAAATTGTAAAAAGGATGTACATACAAGCGGTTACAAGCACATCACGTAAAAAGCCCTGGAAGAATTTCTCCCAGGGCACGTTTCTTATAGTTTATCAGCAAGCAGCCAGCCAGAGGTTCCGTTCAATCCACCTCCTGGCCAGGTTGCAGCTCCTACCATATATAAGCGATCAATAGGCGTCTTATAACGGGAATAGCCTGGAACCGGTCGGAATACGTAGTTTTGGAAGAGGTGATGACTTCCACTTACACTATCTCCACCAACAAGGTTCGGGTTATCCTCCTCTAGATCTGCGGGGGAGAGTACGGTCCTTTTTCGAATGGCGCGCTTACTATTATGGGTGTAGGCAGCCAGTTTCTCTATAACGCGGTCCGCATAAGCCTCTTTTATGTTGGACCAGTCATCTGCTTCAATTTCATTCAGCGAATCTTTTTTCACGTGAGAAGGTAAGGCCCTCACTTGAATCCAGAGCGTTGATTTCCCTTCCGGAGATCGGGTCTCGTCCATAACATCCGGCTGACCGACGATCAGCAGGGGACTGTCCGGGAGCTCTCCATTCATAGCCTGCGTGTAAGTTCTTGCTAAGTCTTCCACATAAGGACCTATGTGAACGTAAGCAAATTCAGAGTATTTCTCTCCTGCTTTCCATTGAAGAGGTTCGTCCAGGGAGAGATGAATCATCATCGTCGCCGGTCCATAGCGGTAACTATCGGCTTCTTGAAGATAGTGATCCGGAACCTCCTTTTCGTCTAGCAGACGGTTCACCATCTGGGTAGGTGTTACATTTCCTATAACAGCCTTTTCGGCTATGATTTCCTCTCCATTTTCGAGGACCACTCCATAGGCCTGACCACTTTCGACGAGTACTCGTTCTACGGATGCTTCCGTCCTTATCTCACCAAGCCGGATTTCAAGCATTTTGACCATGCTCTCGATCATGTTCTGAATGCCGCCTTTGGAAAAAGCCATGCCGTTCCGCTGATTCAAAATGGATTCCAGGAACGGAAAGACCGCTCCGTTAGAGACATCAGGACCAAAATCCAAATGAAGTCCCCAAGGGGCCACCATCGCTTTTACTTTATCGCTTTCAAACCAGTGATCTACAAATTCGCGTGGTGATTGCAGCAAGTGGCTTCCCAGTTCCATCAGTCCATTTAACTTAAGCTGTTTCATGGACTTCATTACGTGCTTCCAAGCTTCATAGGAGGGAAGTTCCATCTGCATGAGCGGCATAAAGTGAGGAGTCGTTTGATCGTAATAATGGCTCAGGTCCTTCCAGGCATACGTATCATCGGTCGAATGATAGGCCAGACTTTTGAACATTTCCTTACGATTCTGGTAGGCTCCTATCCCTGTATCATCAGGAAAGACGCTGGCGTAAGGCTTATCATTTACTACGGGTTCAAAACCAAAGCGCTGCATTTCTTCTTCGTATTTCTGATAAAATTGCGACCCTAAAAATAAACCAATATTCATCGCATATACATCATGAACATAACCAGGCTCTGTCACTTCTCCGGACTTAGATGCACCTCCGGGTTTCGATGACTTTTCTAAGACCAGTACTTTCCACCCTTTTTCTGCCAGCTGGATAGCTGAGATTAGTCCATTATGTCCAGCACCGATCACAATAGCATCATATTTCTTGGTCAATTCATCTCCTCCTCTTCCTCTTATATAGAGAGTTTTGCTACTCTTCTGTTACCAAAAACAAGACGAATTAAACTTTTTTGTGATTCTATAGGACTAGAATCTGTTCTAACAGAAAAGCTCCCTTTTGTTGAAGACTCAGTTTCGAGATAAATGGGGCCGTTACAGTAGGTGCATGAGGGTTGGAGGGGAAATAACTCGCTTTCCTGTGGGGGAACTGCTGAGCCTCCTCAGTCGTTTTCACTCCTTGTGGGGTCTCACCTAGATCCTTCTCCCACGGGAGTCTCGCTATTTCCCCCTCCAACCCAACTATAATTTTGTGAACGGACCCTGCTAGTATAAAAAGTGGGAACCCTAACGCGTCTCACCTGCTTCTATTACCGTGTTTATCCCCTGTACAGACTCGTTATTTAGTGTTGAGCACGTAGAGGTTACGCTTCCTTATATGAAGGCATTTACATAAAAGATTTTGAGCTTCTCATGAACGCAAAAGGGCGGAAGGGAACGGTGAAGACTCCTGCGGGATGAACATGATCGGTGAGATCCCGCAGGGCTGTTAAGCCCGAGGAAGCTCAGCACATGCCCGCGGAAAGCGAGCCGTTCCCTGGAGCCCCTTTCTCCACACAATATCTCGAAGTCGAGTCTTACAGTAAACGGCCCGTTAGTTTAATAAGTTTCTTAATTAACGTTCAACATCTAAATAAAAAATTCCCGGAGACCAGGTCCCCGGGAATAGATTCTATCTTATAGAGTTAAGCACTGAACTTTATTAATATCCGTAATTTCTCCCAGCCGATCCTGACACTCGGACTCCACTTCTTTGTCCACGGTCAGAACCATAACAGCGTCTCCGCCCTGGTTGGTTCTGCCTACCTGCATGGTAGCAATGTTCATATTGTGCTCAGATAAGAGACTCCCCACACGTCCGATAGCGCCCGGCTGGTCTTTGTGGTGGATAAGAATAAGGTTCCCATCTGGGACCACGTCAATGGAGTATTGATCCAGCTGGACAATACGGGCTCCAAGACCATTTAACAAAGTACCTGCGATACTTCGTTTCTCCTGATCCGTTTCAATTTCAACAGTCAGCAAGTTCGTAAACCCTTTGGTTGACGTCGACTTTTGCTCATTGATGACAATTCCCTTATCAGAAGCTGTTTTAAAGGCATTTACGTCGTTCACACGCTGTCCAATGTGTCGGCGCAGAATTCCTTTAATCGCGATTCTGGTAAGCGGGGTGGTATCCACGTCTGTCAGTTCTCCTGAATAATACACACTTACGCGCTCAAGCGTTCCTTCCACTACTCGGGACAAGAAAGCACCCAGGCGTTCCGACAGCTTGAAATATGGAGAGAGCTGCTCCATCATTTCTGAAGAAACGGAAGGCATATTGACAGGGTTTCTTACCGTTCCGCCTCTTAAGTGCTCTAATACGTCGTAACTTACATCGGTTGCAACATTTTCCTGAGCCTCTACCGTGCTTGCTCCCAGGTGCGGGGTAGCAACGACTTCTGTAAGAGAAAGAAGAGGGTGCTCGGTTGCCGGCTCTTCTTCAAACACATCAAGCGCCGCTCCGGCAATTTTTCCACTTTGAATAGCCTGATAAAGAGCATCTTCATCAACAATTCCGCCGCGGGCGCAGTTCAAAATCCTGGCACCAGGTTTCATAAGCTGAATGGCTTCACGATCAATCAAATGCTTCGTTTCTTCCATTAAAGGTGTATGAACCGTTAAGAAATCTGCCTGCTGCAGTACTTCCTGAAGAGTTCCATGATCCACACCGGCTTTATCAGCCTTTTCCTGATTAAGAAATGGATCATAGGCGATGACTTTCATTCTCTGACCTTTAGCGCGCTGAGCCACTTCTCTTCCGATTCTGCCGAAACCGACCACGCCGAGCGTTTTACCTTTAAGCTCGACCCCGACGAATTTCTTTCTTTCCCAGCGTTTTTGCTGTAATTGGTGATAGGCTTGAGGAATATTGCGTGCGAGAGACATCAGCATAGCCATCGTATGTTCTGCTGTTGAAATGGTATTTCCATCAGGAGCATTTACCACAACTACACCATGTTCTGTTGCCGCATCGAGATCAATATTGTCCACGCCAACGCCCGCACGTCCGATTACCTGCAGGTTTTCGGCATGTTCAATCACTTCTCTGGTTACTTGTGTCTGGCTTCTGACAATAATAGCTTGCACAGACTTTACGGCCTCAAGCAGCTCTTCATGACTCAGAGAAGGATCTGCAATGGCTTCCACATCCTCCGCATCCAGTAAAGGACGGATTCCTTCTTCACTTAAAGGGTCACAGATTAACACGCGGTACATTATTTTCCCTCCCTGGTGTGATTGAGATAAACTTCCTGTGCGGCGACAACGCCAGCCCCAGGTTTAAAATCATGGTTCAATCGTTTCAATATAACTTCTAAAATGCTTACATATTGAAGAACATTTGCCGGACGGCAATAGCCCATATGGCCAATTCGGAAAATTTCACCTTTCATATGGTTCTGTCCGCCAGCCACCATCAGTCCGAACTCTTCATTCGCAAGCTTTCTGAATTGTTCTGCATTAAAAGTAGTGGGTTGAATAGACGTAACGGTTGTAGAAGCACTCTCATCGTCCACCAGTAATGGAAGGTTAAGAGCTTTACAAGCCTCGCGCGTCATGTTTTTCATAAGCTGATGACGCTCAAACACATCGTCCAGACCTTCTTCTTCTATTAAATTCAAGACTTCCTCTAAACCAAATAAAAGAGACAAAGCCGGGGTGAAAGGTGTCTGGCCGTCACCCAGTTTTTTCTTATAGCTTCTTAAATCTAAGTAAAAACGTGGTCGATCATTATCATTAATAACCTCCCAGGCACGATCACTGACTGCTGCAAAAGCAAGACCTGCAGGGAGCATCATAGCTTTTTGAGATCCTGTCACTAAGAGATCGATTCCAGACTGGTCCATCTCAATACGGGCTCCGCCAATAGATGACACACCATCTACAAGCACTAGAGCATCACTGATCTTATTGACGCTTTTGGCTACTTCTTCAACGGGATGCATCACCCCTGTAGACGTTTCACAATGAGTCAGAAAGACCGCTTTCGTCTCAGGATGAGCCTTAAGCGCTTCTTCCACCTGAGAAACTTGAACAGCATTTCCCCATTCCAATTCAATACGATGGACCTTCAGCTCGTAGGACTCACAGATCTGCGCAAAGCGCGCACCGAAAGAACCGGCAACTACAGCGATGACTTCATCTCCCGGCTTCGTAGTATTCACTACAGCTGCTTCCAGGGCAGACGTGCCGCTTCCTGTAAGCAGAAGCACATCCTGAGAGGTACCAAAAATGGACTTCACGCGCGGAGTAATTCTGTTTATTAAGTCTTTACATTTCTGTCCTCTATGACCAATCATTGGCTGGATCATGGCCCGATCGACACTTGGCGGAATCGGCGTCGGACCCGGTGTATGCAATAAATCCCATTCCCGGTTCATTTCTAGAACCACCCTTCTCATCAAATTCTATTCTCTTTTCCTATTATTAGTCGTTTGCTCTTTAGAAAAAGAAATGATATTCCTTTATCCTATCAAAAGAATTAGTGTTGTCAATCTAATTTGAATTTTCAGTAATGATGCTTTTTCCTCAGTTTTTACAAAAAAATTACGTTGAAAAAATTCATAATTATCTGTATAATTCAAAAAGTACATATATTTGAAAAATTAGGGGGAGTTACACTTGAGAAAAAACCACAAAATCTGGTTGCTTTTCACACTTATGCTCATTTTTGTATTAGCAGCATGCAGCGGTGGAGGCGAAGAGAACTCATCGGAGTCTAGTGAAGGTGGAAATGACACAGAAGAAAGCTCAGAAGGGGATGCTTCGGGCGATCAAACCATTACCGTAACAGCTAAAAGTGAAATTCCAAGCATGGATCCTTCCTTAATTACCGATTCAGTCGGATTCCAATGGGCCGGCGAAACACTGGAAGGTCTTTACCGCCTAGATGAAAACAGTAACCTTACAGAAGGAATGGCTGAAGAAGGAACGGTTAGCGACGATGGCCTTACGTGGACGTTCAAACTTCGTGACGCTAAGTGGTCGAACGGAGACGAAGTAACAGCCAATGATTTCGTCTATTCATGGAGACGAGCTGTTAACCCGGACACAGGTTCTGAGTATGGACCGTACTTCCTTGGAGGAATTATTAAAAACGCTACTGCCGTCAGTAATGGAGAAGTGGAACCAGAAGAACTGGGTGTCACTGCAGTAGATGATAAAACATTAGAAGTAGAACTTGAAAAACCTGTACCTTATTTCAAATCGATGACTGTATTTATTACATTTATGCCAATTAACCAAAGCTACGTAGAAGAAAAAGGCGAAGATTTCGCTACAGAAGCCGAACATACATTATCGAACGGTCCATTCAAGATGACCGAATGGAATCATGGTGAAGGTTGGACAGTTGTGAAGAACGAAGATTATTGGGATGCTGAAACGGTTCAACTTGAAACGATTAACGCTAAAGTCATTAAAGAGATTTCTACAGGGGTAAACCTGTATGAGTCTGGAGAAATCGATCAGACAGAACTTAACGCTGAGTTTGTTGATCAGTATCGTAGTAACGAAGCATTTGAAGTCGTGAAGAAACCATACTTGTACTTCTTTAAATTTAACCAGGAAGCAAACGAAGCTTTGGCCAATGCCGATGCACGTAAAGCGATTTCCTATGCAATTAATCGTGAAGATCTAGTCAATGTGATATTAAATGATGGATCTGTGCCTGCAGAAGGCTATGTTCCTTCAAACTTCGTTTCTATGCCTGGAAGCGAAACAGATTTCCGTGAAGCCCAGGGACCGCTTGTAGAATCGAATGAAGAGAAAGCAAAAGAACACTGGAATAAAGCGCTTGAGGCTTTAGGAACAGATTCTGTAACGATCGAGCTTCTGGGGGATGATACCGGAACTTCGAAGAAAACTCTGGCCTACTATAAAGACCAATTGGAATCTAAGCTGGATGGCTTAACGATTGATGTTATGGAAGTACCATTTAAAGAACGTGTACGTCGTGACAGTGCTTCTGAATTTGAAATGGAAGCTGCTACCTGGGGTCCTGACTATGTAGACCCTAACACCTACTTGAACATGTATGTTACCGATGGACAAAACAATAATATGAACTATTCAAGTGAAGAATACGATTCTCTTATTGAAAAAGCAAATGGAGAATATGCGCAACAGCCGGAGAAACGTTTTGAAACGTTCATGGAAGCTGAGAAACTGCTTCTCGAAGAAGATCAAGCCGTTGCTCCAATCTATCAGGATGCTAAAGCTCAATTATTCAGACCTAACATTAAAGGGGTATTCACCACCTCTACCGGTCCTGAATTTGAATTCAAATGGGCTCACGTAGAAAATTAATCAGAATAGTGAAAAGGCCAGGAGGCATGCCTCCTGGCCTTTTTTACGTGCAAATCTCTTGTAACTTGAGCTTCTGAGCGTTATAGTGACTAGCATCAAAACATCAAGTCGGATATTAAGAAGGGAGAGGGACTATGTTACGAATCTGGCAAAGAGGTTTATATTATTCTTTAGGAATTATTATCCTAACGTTAGGCATCGCCCTGACCATTGAATCACATTTAGGTACCTCTCCTTTTGATGCACTGCTTGTGGGGTTATACCGGTCTTTTGGTTTAACCATCGGCAGCTGGGAAATCGTGGTCGGTCTCACGATCATTCTTTTCAATGCAGCCGCCCAGCGGAAACGTCCTGAACTATTGGCGCTTGCAACCTCACTTCTAACCGGTATTGGGATTGATCTATGGCTATGGATCATCCGGTCAAACGACCTGATGTTATCACCAAACCTTATGGCTCAAATTCTTTGTTTACTGGCTGGTATTTTATTTGCAAGCTTAGGTATTGCGATCAACCTTCAAGCCGATTTCGCGCCCAATCCTTTTGACCGGATGATGCTGGTAGTCCGTAAGCTGACAGGGTGGACGATTACCACTTCCCGAGTACTCATCAGTATCCTGTTGGTCATAGTTGCCGCTCTTTTTGGCGGTGCCATTGGAGTGGGGACCATTCTTATCACCCTTCTGAGCGGGCCAGCTATTCACGGATTTATGAATCTCGTAAACCGGCTTGACCAGCGACTTGCTCCAGCTGGAAGCTAATACCGGGTCAATAAAACTTAAAGAACTCCCTGAGGGCCGAAGAATTCATAGTGAATGCTATCTTCGGATACATCCCAATCCTTCAGGGACTGATTGACAGCCCTCATAAAGCCTTCAGGACCACAGAAATAAAACTCGCTATTCTGAGGGACCGCTTCTTTTAACCATGGAAGATCCACGTATCCTTCTTTATCAAACGATTGGTGCAGACGGTCATCCTCTGTCGGCTGGGCATAAATAATTTTGGTTACCGTTTTACTCCCCATGGTCTGCATATCTTTCTTAAATGCGTGGACCGATCCGTTCTGAGCAGCATGAATAAAATACACTTCCCGCTCAGGCTGCAAGTCCTGCACCGCTCTGCCCATACTCAAAATCGGTGTGAGCCCCACGCCCCCGCTCAACAGGACGAGCGGCTTGTCGGTATCTGCATCTAGATAAAAATCTCCGGCTGGTGCACTGACTGGAATCATATCACCTTCGCTTACATGGCTGTGCAGCCAGTTCGAAACCTTGCCTTCCGGTACCTCCTGGTTTCCTTCTTCCCTTTTGACACTAATACGGTAGTAAGGGGTGCCTGGAGCCTCTGAAAGACTATATTGACGTAAGTGGTCATAATCGTCTCCAGGAATCTCAGCTTTAATCGTTAAGTATTGGCCAGGCTTAAAATCGGCTAGAGGTTGTTCATCGACCGGCTCTAAATAGAAAGATGTAATCACATCACTTTCTACTTTCTTTTGAATCACTTTAAAATCACGGAATCCTGTCCATCCCCCGGTCTGTTGGCGTACATCCTTGTACATACGATCTTCTACTTGAATGAATACATCCGCTATAACCCCGTAAGCTTCTCCCCAGGCCTGTATAATTTCGTCCGTTGCTGCATCTCCAAGTACATCTTTAATCGCTTTCAGCAAATACTCGCCTACAATGGGATAGTGTTCCGGCAGGACGTTCAAACTCCGGTGTTTTTCAGCAATCTGTTTAACCCTCGGCAGAATAGCTTCCAGATGTTCAATGTTCTTAGCTGCAGCATAAACCGTGTTAGCCAGCGCACGGGGCTGGTCTCCTTTTCTCTGATGGGTCTGGTTAAAAATATTCTTCAGTTCAGGATGATTTAAAAATAGCTGCTGATAAAAATGTGTCGTAATAGCCTCTCCATGTTCCTCTAACACAGGTACAGTTGATTTGATCACTTTAATCGTATGGTCATTTAATAATTGATTGGTTTGTGTAGACATATAAAACCCTCCGTAAAAGATGTATTTATAATATATCTTTATTATACATTAAAAGGTGTATTATAAATACATCAATTATGACAATTCCGTTAATGTGCTCCAAAAATCTGAAAATAAGACATCGGAATGATGGCTGTGATAAGATTAAATAAAAGAAGAGTGAGGGTTGACCTATGCGTTTAAAAAAATATACGGATTATGCTCTGCGAGTATTAATTTTCACAGCTGCTAAGAAAGAAGGTCAGCTTGCCAATAAAAAAGAGATTTCCGAGGTATTTAATATCTCCGAAAATCATCTAGGGAAGATTATCCACGAATTAAATAAATTAGAGCTTATTCATACGGTGCGGGGACGTTCTGGAGGAATTAAGCTTGCCCATAAGCCTGAAGACATTAATATCGGAAAAGTTGTCCGTTCTATGGAGGATGACTTTTATTTACTGGAATGCTTTGACTGCCAGACGAATGAATGTGTCATTACGCCTGCCTGTAAGCTTAGACATGTCCTGAAAGATGCGCTTCAAGCCTTCTTTCAAGTTCTCGACGGTTATACTTTAGAAGATCTTGTCTCGAACAGGGATGAACTACGCGCGCTTATGCAGCTTTCATGAATATAAAAAAACCGTGAAGTCTAAAATAGACTTCACGGTTTTTAGTAACGCTACTATTCAGTAGAGTAAGGCAATAGAGCCATAATACGAGCGCGCTTGATTGCTTTAGTCAATTTACGCTGATATTTAGCAGAAGTTCCAGTTACTCGGCGAGGAAGAATCTTTCCTCGGTCAGAAACGAAACGTCTTAGTAGGTCAACATCTTTGTAATCGATGTGTGTAATTCCATTAGCTGTGAAGAAACACACCTTTTTACGTTTTCCGCGTCCACGACGTGCCATGTCGCATTCACCTCTTTCTTAATTAGAATGGTAAATCATCATCTGATATATCGATGGGCTCTCCATTATCTGCGAATGGATCCTCATCTCGTTGATTGTTGTTATTATTGTTGTTGTTCGATCCGAAATTATTTCCGGATGGTTGTTGATTCTGATTTGCCTGGTATCCTGAGCCTCCACGATTACTTCCACCCTGGGAAGAACTTCCTTTGGATTCTAAGAATTGTACGCTATCTGCAACTACTTCTGTTACAAATACACGCTTGCCTTCCTGGTTATCAAAGCTTCTGGACTGTAATCGTCCATCCACTCCTACAAGACTGCCTTTATTCATAAAGTTGGCTAAGTTTTCTGCAGCACGTCTCCAGACCACGCAGTTAAGAAAATCTGCGTCCTGACCACCTTGATTATTAGAAAATGGTCGGTTCACCGCAATGGTGAAGTTGGCGACGGCCACTCCGTTTGGCGTATAGCGTAAATCAGGATCCTTCGTCAATCTGCCGACTAATACGACACGATTTAACATCAGAACCACTCCTTATTTGTCATCTTCGCGTACTGCGATGTGGCGGATAATATCATCCGTGAACTTCGCTTGACGGTCGAATTCATTAATCGCTTCACGTGTTCCGTTGAAGTCGACTGTTACATAGATACCATCACGGTAGTCGTTAATTTCATAAGCAAGACGACGCTTGCCGATTTCTTTAACTTCTTCTACCTCCGCGCCATTATCTTGAAGGATATTGCTGAAACGATCAATGATTCCTGTTTTAGCTTCCTCCTCGATATCTGGGCGGATGATATACATGATTTCGTATTTTCTACTCATCCGTTTTCACCTCCTTATGGACTTAACGGCTCCTATTCCTGATAAGAGCAAGGAGTAATCTTTTCTTAATTACTCACAATGTAGTATTATAACAAAGTTGTCCAAGAAATACAATACTAAAACGGAAGGATCCTCGCTTATACGTTAAAACGGAAGTGAATAACGTCGCCATCTCTCACTAAATACTCTTTTCCTTCTAAACGAACACGGCCGCGGTCACGGGCAACACCCATGGTGCCTGCATCAACCAGGTCTTCATACGACACTGTCTCCGCACGAATGAAACCACGCTGAAAGTCCGTGTGAATGACTCCGGCAGCCTGTGGAGCCGTCATTCCTTCTTTAAAGGTCCAGGCTCTTACTTCCTGCTCACCAGCCGTGAAGTAGGTGGCTAGCCCAAGAAGGTTGTACGTCGCTTTAATTAACTGATCCAGGCCGGATTCTTCAATCCCAAGATCATCAAGAAACTCTTCTTTTTCTTCTCCATCAAGCTCGGCTATCTCAGATTCAATTTTTGCACAGATGACAATGACTTCTGCATTTTCTTTTGCTGCAAATTCACGGATTTGCTTAACCTTTTCATTATCCCCTTCACCAATTTCATCCTCACTGACATTCGCCACATAGAGGATGGGCTTAGAAGTTAGCAAATGAAGGCCTTTTACGATTTTTTCCTGATCATCACTGAATTCAACAGCGCGAGCAGGGGTTTCTTCCTCTAATGATTCTTTCAGTTTCTCAAGAACCGTGTATTCCGCTACAGCATCCTTATCTTTTTGACGAGCCATCTTAGCTACTCTGTCCATTCGTTTGGAAACTGTTTCGAGGTCGGCAAGAATTAGCTCCAGGTTGATCGTTTCAATATCAGTGATGGGATCGACTTCCCCTGACACGTGCGTCACGTTCTCATCTTCAAACGCACGGACTACGTGGCAGATCGCGTCGACCTGGCGGATATGGGATAAGAACTGGTTACCAAGTCCTTCACCTTTACTTGCCCCTTTAACAATGCCGGCAATATCGGTAAATTCAAATGCGGTAGGTACGGTTTTCTTCGGTTTAACAAGCTCGGTCAGCTTCTCCAGCCGACTGTCCGGTACTTCCACGATCCCTACGTTCGGATCTATTGTGGCAAACGGATAGTTGGCCGACAGAGCTCCTGCTTGTGTAATTGCGTTAAATAGCGTAGATTTCCCTACGTTCGGTAAACCTACGATTCCTGCTGTTAGTGCCATATAAGACTTTCACTCCTTAAGGATTTACATACATGCATGCTAGTCATATCAATTATAGATACTGTGTCTGAAAATAACAACCTGTGGAAAAGCAAAAGACAGGGCTTGTTGCTTCTGATTTATTAAGTTCATTCTATCCATTTTTCAGGTTTGATTAAACTTATCCGTACAAAATTAAAAAGCCCACCTATTTCAGGGAGCTTTTCAAGGCTAAAGATCTACTGTTCGGAAGGTTCCAGCTTTTTCTTCATTTTGGATTCAAACTTTTTCCGAGGGATAAGGACACTGTGGCCGCAGCCTTCACACTTAATACGAATGTCTGCTCCCATACGAATGATTTTCCAGCGGTTTTTCCCGCACGGATGAGGTTTCTTCATTTGAACGACATCATTCAATTCGTAATTTTTGTCTGCCATGGAGTTCCCTCCTCATTTTTTACTCATTCATTCACTTCCTGTAAAGATTTATCATCTTCACGAGAATACATAACCATACGTGGAAATGGAATTTCAATTCCTCTTTCGTCCAGACGGGTTTTTACTTCTTTCCGGATGGCACGAGCCATTGCCCAATGCTCCATTGGCTGGGTGTCCGCGATAATCCTCATGACCACATCGGAAGCACCTAAGGTTTGTACCCCAAGAAGTTCAGGTACATCGAGCATCGCTTCATAACGAGCCGGCAGCTCTTTCATCAATTCCAGAATCACTTGTTCGGCCTGGGCGATGTCCTCTTCGTACGCAATACTTACATCCACCACGGCAACACTATTATGGATGGAAAAGTTCGTAACCTGAGTGACATTTCCATTAGGCAGGATGTGAACCTCACCTGTCCAGGATTTAACTTTACACGTACGGATGCCTACCTCTTCAACAAAACCTTCGACGCCAGATGTCCGAATATAATCACCTACGGAAAACTGGTCCTCGAAAATGATGAAAAAGCCGGAAATGATATCGCGCACCAGGTTCTGGGCTCCAAAGCCGATGGCGAGTCCGGCAATACCTGCACCTGCGAGCAAAGCGCCAACATCTAAAGTAAAAGCTTCCAGTATCATAATAAACGAGACAAAATACACCACATACGTCAAAGCGTTAATCACCAATTTTTTTAATGTAGCTTCCCGGCGCTGGGTAATTTTAAAAGGTCCCCGCCGCCGATTTTCAAAAAACTGCGAGATTACTCGCTTTCCTATGCGGATCACTAAAAACGAGATTAACAGAATAAAGATGATTTTCAGGGCTCCTAGAGCTAGATTAGTCCATAATTCAGGCCCTGTCACATAATTTACTGTTTCCTCCCACCTGGTTAAAGCTTCCTGCACAGCTTCGTCCGCTTTCAACGCTTCCCCTCCTGTACGACTATGAATATGAAGTTCATTTTAACAGGTTTTCAGCGAATTTTGAATCGCGAACGTAACGGATAAATAAGAAGAGAGAAAAGAACGTATAAATTCAGAATTCCATACAGCGGATATAAGTACTCCACCAGCGTAGAAAATCCGAATGATGTAAAGGGAAGCATCACAGCAACGGTCGCTAATGCCACAATCCATAGAGGCTGCTTTAAATAATTCCGGAAGCGGGTGGCAAGTCCGAGAGTACCAGATACAGCCGTCGTAAAAATGGCAATCCAGAGCATCACGGACATAAACAGCATCATCTCATACGGATAGTGTTTTAATATGGCGAATAAAGGAATCTCGTAGAGCATAATCTCATCTGAGATCTCAATTAAACTTTGATTATAAAGATAGGAGATGACTCCAAGAATCACTCCGCTCCCTGCACTGGCAATCCAAATCTCGCCCTTATGCTTCACCTGGTTCCCTATAGCCCCGAGCACAGCAATTAAAGGAAGGATATTAAGAGCCGTAAAAGGAAAGGCGGACATCCAATTGGTGATCTCATGAAGATGACCAAACAGCTCAAGCTGCTGATCATTAATGAAAATAATTAAAACGAACACAAGACCGGTAATTAATAAGGGAAGCACCACACTGTTTACAGTGACGATCCCTTTTACATCCCATACAAATAAAAGGATCATAGGTACGACAAGTGCCATGACTCCGAAGCGGTAGGAAAAATGAAAGGCCTGCCAGGTAGCTCCGCTTCCTGCCAGCATGATCACGGTCATCGTAAATAGATAGATGATGATCATCCAATCATAAATCCCTGTTAAATGCTTTCCTACAATCGCCCGCAGGACAGGTAAATAATCGCCGCTCTGCTTCTTAAAGCTGATCTTCATAATGACGGCACAACACAGAATGAACATGATACAAAACAAAAGGATAGCCAGGCTGCTGTCCTGTCCAAAGAATTGCCATAGCTCTCTCCCTGAAGCATAACCTGCCCCAATCATCGTTCCTACAATCAAAAACATCCACTTAATCCCAGCTTTTATCATGAACGATCCTCCACCTCTATGTATTTGCCACGTATAGAACGACGGACAACCTTATATACTGTTACTACTATGTGTGTGGAGGAGAAGCTATGAATTTTAAAGACAAGTTCTCAAATGAAGAAAGACGTCTTAAAACAGAGGATCCTGGAATGAGTGAGACCCTTAGTCTGCATTTGAAAGAATGGCTGCCTCCCTCTAAGAAGATCGTCATTGCCTGTATCGGAACGGACCGCTCCACGGGCGATGCATTTGGACCACTTGTCGGTTCGATGCTGAAGCAGCAAACGTTAGAAACTTTTCACCTCTATGGGACGCTGGAAGAACCTTTGCATGCCCTTAATTTAATTGAACAAATAAATCGGATTAAACGAACCCACAACCACCCTTATATTCTGGCGGTAGATGCGTGTTTAGGTAAGTCGGCGTCGGTAGGTTCTGTGGTACTTGGGAAAGGATCCATTTCGCCGGGATCCGCTTTAAAAAAGGACCTTCCCCCTATAGGAGACCTGCATATTAGCGGAATGGTGAATGTGAGTGGATTCATGGAACATGTCGTGTTACAAAACACTCGTCTTCATACGGTCATGCAGATGGCCGCTAAAGTCGCAGCAGCTATTCAATTGTCAGATGCTAAGCGCGTGAAACATACAATGGAATCCGCACCCGTAACGACATTCAAAGGGACCATCAATCGTCTGCCTAAAACCATGAAGTAATGAGTTCTTCATCCATAAAAAAAAGCTACTCATAAGCCTTATAAAGACTTATCAGCAGCTTTTTAGAACCATTGGGAAATATAGAACACTACCCCGACCATCAGAAGGGAGGGTAAAAGATTGGCTACACGAATTTTCGTTAATTTTAATAAGTTAAGACCGATAGCCACGATCAGCAGCCCACCGGTAGCTGTCATTTCCATGATGAACAAATCCAGCATATCCTGGGGAATCCAGCGGTTAATCTGAGTGGCTAATAACGCAATAGACCCTTCATATAACACGACCGGAATAACAGAAAAAATGACACCAATTCCAAGAGTAGACGTTAAGACAAGCGATACAAACCCGTCAATGATGGCCTTAGTTATTAAAACTTCATGGTCATTACGAAGACCGCTGTCCAGGGCTCCTATGACGGATAACGCCCCGATAACAAAAATAAGGGAAGCCGTAATAAACCCTTGCGCCATACTGGATTCCTGGTCGGGTTTGGTAAACTTTCGTTCAATGAATCTTCCTATGTACTCAAGCTTATCTTCTAAATGTACAGCTTCCCCAATAATCGCTCCAGTTAATAAGCTCAATAGCACAATCACAATGTTATCCGTTTCAAAGGCCATTTGAAGACCGATCAATATAACCGCCAGGCCTACACCGCTCATGACGGTTTCCTTAAAACGCTCGGGAATCTTAGTGAAAAACAGCCCTAGAAGTGTACCAACAATAATACATAAACCATTCACAAATGTACCTAACAATACCATGAGATTCTCTCCTATAATTTTTTGTTTCACGTGAAACACCATTGTTTATAAGCAACAAAAAAACCCGGTCTGCTTCACCAGGTCTGCTTTATGAATCTTTATCAAACCACTGTAAGATACGTTCCAGGTCCTCTTCATCCATAAACTCAATTTCAATTCTTCCTTTTTGTTTTCCTTTATGAATGGTAACTTCCGTGCCTAGACGCTCTCTGAGACTCTCTTCCCGATCTCTTATAAAGATATCTTTAGCAGACGGTTTCTTTTTCTCAGTCCGGTCTTTTTTGTTGTTTTCAAAAATCAGCCGCTCCGCCTGACGAACATTAAGAGCTTCTTTTTCAATCCTTGAGGCAAGAGCGATCACTTGCTCACGATTTTTTAACCCAAGCAGTGCCCGACCATGTCCCATGGATAAAGTTCCATCGTTTATCTTTCTCGTTACTTCCACCGGAAGCGATAACAGCCGGACGAGATTAGCAATATGAGAACGGCTTTTTCCTAACCTCTTCGAGAGTAATTCCTGAGTTAAAGAAAGCTCATTCATTAAATTCTGGTAGGCTTTGGCCTCTTCAATCGGGGTTAAATCCTCCCGTTGTAAGTTCTCCAGAAGGGCGAGTTCCATCATCTGTTCATCCGTCAATACACGGACCAGGGCGGGAACCGTCTCCAGGTTCGCACGCTTCGCCGCGCGGAACCTTCGTTCACCGACCACAATTTCAAAGCCTTTAATGCTTTTTCTTACGATCAGCGGTTGAAGAATGCCATGCTCCTCGATTGATTCCTTCAATTCCTGGATGGCTTCATCGGTAAAATGTTTTCTGGGTTGATACGGATTAGGGCGGCATTCGTGGACTGGAATTTCCTGAATCTGCTCTTCCTCTTTACGCTCCATCTCCTGAGAAACCGCTTGAGTCTCTTTACCTGACCCTTTCGCCATTCGCGATCACTTCCTTTACTGTTTCTAAATAGACTTCCATTACGTAAGACTGCGGTTTATGCAAAATCACGGACTTGCCCTGACTTGAAACTTTCCTCAGCCGGCTTTAACGGGGAATGATCGATGGATAGCCTTTATCTTGTTCTACTTTTCTTTTATTTTACCATTATATTGAAAAAACGGGGTGAAGAGTTAAAAAAAGTCCCATCTCTGCGAAAGGCAAGATGGGTAGAACCGTTCATTATTTTTTCTTAGGAATTTTTATCGTAATTTGATAATAATCATCATGATCTTCTTCTTCGGTTTCTAAGTCGATCCCTGTATCCGAAACCATTGTGAGCGACTGCCGAATCGTATTCATGGCAATTCTCATATCTTTATTCACACCTTTAAGAGTCGGCTTTTTCTTTTTCGGTTTAGGTTCGCTCAGCTTAGCGATCCGCTCTTCCGTCTGCTTAACGTTCAGGTGCTTTTCAATGATTTCAGTCAATATCGTTTCCTGCAATTCGGGATCCTTAACTCCAATAAGGGCTCTTGCATGGCGCTCTGTAATTTTTTTATCCATAATCGCCTGTTGAACGGATTCAGGCAATTTTAACAAACGCATCTTGTTGGCAATCGTTGACTGGCTTTTTCCTAACCGCTGGGCCAGGGCTTCCTGCGTCAGTTCATGAAGTTCAATCAGTCTGGCATAAGCCATAGCTTCTTCAATGACCGTTAATTCTTCCCTTTGCAGATTCTCAATAAGAGCGACAGACGCCGTCTGGGAATCATTCATATCACGGATGATCGCAGGAATCGTTTCCCACTCAAGCGTTTGGACAGCACGCCATCTGCGCTCTCCTGCAATCAGTTCATAATTTTCCTCATCTATCCGACGGAGAACAATCGGCTGAATCATCCCATGCGTATGTATCGTCTGGGCAAGTTCGCTGATCTTCTCATCGTTGAAAATCGCTCGGGGCTGATAACGGTTCGGCTGAATATGATCTACCGGGACCTGCATGACTTCATCAGGACTGTAGCCTTCTTCACTGTTGTTATCTTCAGATTCCTGTTCCGGTTTGTCCCCTAATCCGAACAAACGACCAAAAGGATGTAACACGATCAGACACCACCTTTATACGATCGAGCTTATGCTCATTAATATTTTTCTTAAAAATTGAAATAGAAAAAGCGCCGCAGGCTTTTCGGCTGCTGCGCACATGTATGCCGTTTTAACTCTCTATCTATTTTATCATATTTATTCTAGTAAAAGTATCGTAAGGAAAGAAGAATTATTCATTCCCGATGTCGAAAAAGCACAGATAACCAGGTGATCAAGGCATTCAATAAGGATTATTTCTCATAAAAGTCCAGTTGTTATTAGCAGATTTCGTCGATATATTTTCCAAGAAAACTTCTGCTTATAGCTTACCTGTTCCTGAGTTTTCCTTCAAACAATAGCTGTAAAATTAAATTGCAGCATTCACCCGGCTCATTTTATGATCCAAAGTCAGGCAGGAATAAACGTGTTCCTGCTGAATATGTATCTTTGAAGGTTCTGCTTAAAAGGAGAAGTTTTTTTCCAGAAGGGGAACTGAAATTTATGACAACGAACCAAGGAGGAACCAATCATGCAAAAAACTTTCATCTTATTTTCCCATTCAGAGGCAGGGGTGAAAGCAAGCTAACCATTAATCCAATCACTGCAAGCTTTTTACTCCTGTATCTATACCAGACCTATTACTGTATAGCAGGAGGATAACATTTTGCAAAAGAATACATTAGCCGCTCACAACATTCGTTTTCTATTTTGGGCCGAGTTGTTTGGAAGCGTACGCTTCATACAACCGGTGCTTACACTTTTTTACTTCGAAAGGGGTCTCGATGAGTCCTTAATTCTTCTGGTCTTAACCTTTTTCAGCATTGGCGTCCTTGCAGGTGAAATTCCCACCGGGGTACTGGCGGACCGCTACGGATCGAAAGCAGCCTTTTTAATAGGCTCTGCACTCGCTATTGTCAGCCATATTTTATTACTGATCGCCTTTGAACCCTGGGTGTTTTTCCTAAGCAGTTTTCTAACTGGTTTTGCCGCTACTTTTTTTAGCGGAGCAGACGAGGCACTTATTTATGAATCTCTTAAACTCTCGAACGAAGAAAGATTTATGGATAAAGCGATCGGGCAAATTGGTTCGGCTACGTTTATCGTCTCGATCATCGCGGTCATTATAGGGGCTTTTATCGCTAAAGATTTAACGGAACAACAATTTCAGCTGCTGATTGGCTTAAGTCTGGCCTTTATGACAGTTCAGTTCTTTTTACTGCTGTCCATCAAAAACCCACCCCCGCAAGAAGGGGATCAACAGCCGCCGCTCCGGCAAATATGGGCAGGGGTAAAGGCTATCCGGAAAACCCCTCAAGTATTATGGATGTTTATGAACATATCGCTCGTATTTATACCCGCTACTGCGATATTTGAGAAATTTGATCAAAAACTGCTCGTCGATGCGGGCCTTCCGGTGTACTGGATCGGAATCGTCTATGCAATCGCGGGTTTCATAGGTTTTATGGCTTCGCGTTCCATTGGATGGATGACCAGTAAAATGAGTCGTGTACTTTTATTAGGGATCACAGGAATGCTCGCAGTAATCGGGCTCACACTAGCAGCCTTATTTAATACGTACCTCTGGGTTATTCTTGGAGTTATCTTCGTCTTAAAACTAGTGAGCGCCATTCGCTATCCCATTTATTCTCAACTATCCAACGACTTGATCCCATCTAACGTGCGGGCAACGACTATTTCTTTACTATCGATTCTCGATTCAGGATTTGATTTGCTTATTTTCACGACAGTCAGCGGGATCGCACTTGGTGGATTCACACCCATGTTCTTGGCCTGCGCCGTTATCGCTTTACTCGGTGTTTCCATACCAATACGACCAAAACGAATAATCGTTGATAGATGAAATCTATTCATCTTTATTGAAGACAGTCACTTCCTGAGGGAGCGGCTGTTTTTTACATGGATTATAAGACTTTCGCGGATAGTACAAAAGTCACATTTAGGCCTCTGAAAATTAAGATATAAACTTCAGACGCTGATTTATTACAGTAAAATAACATCACATTATTACGAATTCTGTAATATTATCTTCCCATCCGCTATTTTCACTGTCGTTCATCTGTTACACTTTAACGCTTTAAATTCGCTCCTGGGCACTATTCATTATTTTTAGAAAATTAAAAATAATATATTGATTAATTTTGTAATTTTGGTAGATTTGTAAATGTAGCTTATTTTTACAAAATGTGGAGGGAGACATTAATTTGAAGAAAATGGGGAGAATGATCACATCTGCTTTAGCCCTTACTTTAGCCTTCGGGCCCGTAAGTGCAAGTGCAGGCACAGTAAATCAAGATGCAGGCGAAGATTTACATAAATCACATTCGCACGAGGGATCACCTTTTGATCTCGCAATTGCGAATGATGAAAAGCTAATTGAGATGTTGAAAGAGGACGGAAAAATAGCTCCAGATGCAAGTCCTTCTGAAGCTCAAAAAGGATTAAACAAATTCCTAAAAGCGAAATCAGAAGCTGCTAAGAAGGATACAGGTGAGCTAAATAAAGAAGCCAAAGAAGCGAAAGAAAAGCTTCAGGGTGAAATGAAAAATAACAGCTTAACCAACGGAAAAGGAAATAAACTGGGGCAGGCGAAGAAAAATGCTCCGGATTCCGTAGAGGAAGAAGCTTATGATGGCGAGATGCGTACAGACAAAGTACTTGTCCTGCTCGTTGACTATCCTGACAAGCCTCATAACTCCATGACCGCTGATGAAACGGATATGTACTATGAAGGTGAAGATGCATACTCCAGAGAGCATTATCAGGACATGCTGTTCGGTGAAGGCGGCTGGACAGGTCCAGACGGCGAAACCTATGATTCCATGAAACAGTACTATGAGAAGCAATCCGGTGGCAGTTATTCTGTCGAAGGGGAAGTAGCAGGCTGGTACACAGCAAGTAAAGAAGCTGCAGCATACGGTGGAAACTATCCGACAGAAGATGACAGTGATGTCGATGCCCGCGGTCTTGTGAAGGAAGCACTTGAGGCAGCCTCAGCTGATGATTCTGTTAATATTGCTGATTATGACCAGTGGGATCGTTATGATCTGGACGGAGATGGAAACTACCTGGAAGCGGACGGACTTGTTGACCACTTGATGGTTATCCACTCCGGAGTGGGTGAAGAAGCCGGTGGAGGATCTCTAGGATCTGACGCTATCTGGTCTCACCGCTGGAACCTTGGCGGAGTGACTCCGATTAGTAATACTGAAGCTACTGTAGGATATTGGGGCGGCTCTATGGCAGCTTACGATTATACTATTGAACCAGAAGACGGAGCAGTAGGGGTCATGGCCCACGAATTTGGCCACGATTTAGGTCTGCCTGACGAATATGATACTCAGTATTCCGGTGCTGGCGAACCAGTCAGTTACTGGTCGATTATGTCGAGCGGAAGCTGGGCAGGAGATATTCCAGGTACGATGCCGACTGGATTCAGCCCGTATATGAAAGAAATGCTGCAGACTTCTGCTGTCGTGGATAATGAAGGGACGCAAGGAAACTGGTTAACTGGAACAGAATTAGATGTAGAAGACATCACTGAAAAAGGGACAGAAGTTCTTCTCGACGAAGCTGTGACCAAAGGAACAAATAATGACACAGTGAAAGTAACTCTGCCGCAAAAAGAAACGGTCATTAACGAGCCGGCAAGCGGAGAGTATCAATATTTCTCCGGAAGTGCGGATGACTTGCATAATTATTTGACGAAAACGGTAGATTTAACTGATGCCACTTCTGCCAAGTTTAATTTTAAAACGTGGTATGACATTGAAAAAGACTGGGATTACGCATATGTGACGGTTGATGGAGAGCCAATTGCAAGTGATATTACGACAAATGAAGATCCATATGATGTTAATGATGGAAATGGAATTACAGGTTCATCCGATGGCTGGATTGATGCTTCCTTCGATCTGTCTGCATATGCAGGACAAGAAGTTGAAGTAGCAATTGAATACGTTACGGATGGTGCAGTATCGAATCCTGGCTTGTACGCTGATGATCTATCCGTCGTTGTTGATGGAGAAGAAGTCGTGTTCGACGATGCTGAAGGTGATGCCAAGTTTAATCTGGATGGTTTCACGAAAAATGATGGTATTAAACGCTCTGACCATTACTACCTGCTTGAATGGCGCAGCCACAATGGTGTTGATGAAGGTCTTGCCAACATCCGCCGTGGTGACAGCTTAATGACGTTCGACGATGGGCTAGTGGTCTGGTATATCGATAAGCAATACAGTGAAAACTGGACAGGTATTCACCCGGGTAATGGCTTTGTAGGCGTTGTTGATGCGGATCAGCACACCGTTAAATGGGGAAATGGAGACGTAGCTAGTACACGCTTCCAAGTTCATGATGCTGCATTCAGTTTAGATAAAACAGACAAAATGTTTATTGACTATACGAATAGCAGCTACGGGGATACAATCAAAGATAACTTCACTAAACGCACACCATTATTCGATGACAGCGAAAACTACTTGAATGAAGGATTAGTAGATGCAGGACGCGATGTTCCTGACTACGGTCTGAAATTCCGTGTAACCGGTCAAAGTAAAGATGGTACGGTAGGTAAAGTATTAATGTACAAATAATCAATTTTTAGAACTCCTCTTAATAGAGGAGTTCTTTTTGAGTTAGCTCTGGTAAAGTTTATTGTTGATTTTTCACAAAAGGCTTATTACGCAATAGGGTCGGATAGTTGAAGACTCAGTTTCGAGATATCTTTGGTCCGTTGCTAATATAAAAAGGGGATGGCTACGGAAACAACTCGCTTTCCTACGGGGGAACTGGCAAGCCTCCTCAGTCGCTGTCACTCCCTGTGGGGTCTTGCCTAGCTCCTTCTCCCGTGGGAGTCTCGCTGTTTCCTTCGCCAACCCAGCCACGTGAGAATAACGGACCCTTTTCAAGAGAGAATGCTCTCCTCATAAATAGGTTCTAAAATGCTTCTATAACAAGCTTTTTCACATCGTTCTAGTATGAAATAACCTCATCACCCCATGCTTTTTTCTCATCAAGTAAACAGTATGTTAGGTGATTTCGAGTCTCAGATTTGGCCAGGTCCGGAGGGGGACGGTGTAGACTCCTGCGGGATGAACATGATCGGTGAGATCCCGCAGGGCTGTTAAGCCCGAGGAAGCTCACCTCATGCCCGCGGAAAGCGAAATCGTCCCCCGGAGGACCTTCCGATCCTCCAATGTCTCGAAACTGAGTCTTACAGAAAAGGGAGCTTTTCCTTAATATCAACAGGGAAGTTTAACAGAGACTTTTAGTTAAAAATAGCTATGAATTTATTGATAGATTAGAGCTTTCCTCTTAACAACTGAATGCATAGAAATATTAATCAAGCCAGCCCTTTTGTCTGGCAATAAAAGCCGCTTCCGTGCGATTTTGAGCATCTAATTTATTCATAATCTCTGAGAGATAGTTTCGTATCGTCCCATTGGTTAAATGCATGGCTTCACTAATCTGTTTCGTACTGTACCCCTTTTCCACACGCAAAAGCACTTCTATTTCTCTTCCGGTAAGCTCATTTTCATCATTTAGGACAGTCTGACTGACAAGGGAGGGGCTGACGACCTGCTGTCCCTTATATACCTGACGAACATTTCTAGCTAACTCTTCACTAGGTGTATCCTTTAATAAATATCCGTCTACTTGGTGCTCCCACGCCTCTTTAATATATATTCTTTTGGAAAAAGTGGTTAAAATGATTACCTTGGTTGGTAACTGTAAACGCCGAATTTCTTTTAATACTTCAATCCCGGTAAGAAGAGGCATTTCGATATCCAGCAGAGCAATATCCGGTTCATGGTCTTGAATCATTTGCAACGCCTCTTCACCATGGCTTGCAGCACCTGTGACCTCAAAATCATCTTCCATATCCAAAATCGTGCAGAGAGCTCCACGAAGCATGGTCTGGTCCTCTGCAATCATTACCCGAATCATCTCTCTGCCCCCTTTCATGATGCTGTATCTTCTGATTTCTGAACTTTAGGTACCTGAATACCAATCTGACAGCCCAGCTTATCGATATTTTTCATGGAAACAGCTCCACTGATCATATGTATTCTTTCCTCCATGCCTAACAGTCCATTACCCTTGCGGCCCGAGAACCCTACTCCATTATCCAATACTTGAAGAGTAATCTGCTCAGGCTGCTCCTTAAGCGTGATGAAGCATTGAGTAGCACCACTATGACGAATAGCGTTCGTTACACACTCTCTAAGACTGTAGGCGAGGATATTCTCATAAAGCTGGTTCAGCCCACCCATTTGTTCGGGAGTTTCTACATATGCCTCTATGCCAGCCTGACGTAGAAGCTTGTTGGACACGTTAAGTTCTTCTTCCAAATTCAGCTGCTTTAAATCCGATACGATTTCGCGGATTTGATTTAAAACCGTGCGGGAAATATGGTTAATTTCCTTGATCTCCTGCTCCGTTTTCTCGACGTTTTTATGTAACATACGTCCGGCAATGTCACTTTTCAATGTAATCATAGACAAAGTCTGGCCTACCGTATCGTGTAAATCCCTGGCAATTCGTTCGCGCTCCTGCTGCTTGACCAGCTCTTCAATACGCTCATTCGCTCTGTCTAATTCTTTTTTAGTATTGGCCCACTTTATCTCATACCGGGTGAGCAAGGGGATTACGACCAGCATAATAACGGCAGCAAAAATATAAGAAAAACCGATCTCCCGTATCGCCAGGCGATCCAGGAGAAAAATCTCCCCGATTAAACCTAATTGTAAAACATAAAGCAAGCTGAAATGCAGCCGGTTTCGGACAAAACCTAGCATATTGGCTGTATATAAAGCCGTGTACAGAAGCCCTTCATGATAATAGTAAATCATCCAGGCAAGAATTCCTGTCATTATGATGATATGAAAAACGGCACGGGATGGATGCCAATAAATATCTCTGTATAAGTATATAAAAATGAACAAGCCTAAGAGACCAATACTTCCTTCTAAGCCTCCCATTCCTAAGAAATAAATCAAAGGGAAACTCAAATAGATAGACCACAGCAAAGGAAGATTTCCATATTTCCTGGGAAATAACTGAAGATTCATATCTGTCACTCCTTCTGAAGATAGCGGTGAGTTAACAAGGAACCACTTAAAAATAAGACAAAATACAAGATCAGTAACCCTATCGTTGCTAAAGAAATGTGCTCTCCTGCTAATAGTGTCCAGGCTCCCTGGGCATACAAATGGCCCGGTGTCCATTCTCCGATGACTTGCATAAGAGATGGCATTTGGTTTATCGGCATCCACAGACCGCCCATAAGCGCGAGTCCTAAGGTAGTCAGATTAGCAAAGCCCGCAGCCGTTTCCGTCGTTTTAAATACCGACACCCATGTTCCAAGAGCCAGGAAAGGGATAATCGCCCCCCACACCCATGCGCCTACCTTCACCCACGATAACAGGCTGAGCTCAATATTTTTCCAATTTGCAGCTACGGCAAATAATAAGACAATAATTAGCCCATTAAGAACCATTAGAGACAAAAATCGTGCCATAAAGTACTCCCAGCGCTTAATAGGCAGCGATTGAAGCCACTTCATCCAGGGCTGAAGCCGATCGTGGAGAAGCTGAATTCCCATAGTAGTAACTGATGAACTCATTAAACTGAAACAGGTCATTGATATCAAAAAATAAGCCTTCCACTCCGTACCTTCAATCGTCGTACTGCCGCCTATAGACGAAGTATATATGGCATAGAAAGCAAAGGGCATAATGATGGAAAAAACGACAAAGTATTTATTGCGGAACATACGCAATAATTCGATCTTAGTAGTTTTATACAACGTCTTCATTGTAATCTCCTCCCTTGCTGGTCATTTCTTCAAAATATTCCTCCATCGAACGTTTATCGATGGATAAATCCGAAAAGGATATCTCTTTTTCGACCAACCACCTGACCCATTGATCCGTATTTTCCGTTTGGAGCTCCCACCTTTTCCATATTAGGTTCCAGTTAAAACCTGCTGCTTTTAGGATAGGATCCGAGTCATTCGTTTCCGTTGTAAAACGTAGCCATTTTTTATAACTCTCTATGTTCTCAACCGATTCGTTTGTGATAAGGTGTCCTTTTTCTAATAGCAGGACGCGGTCCCCTAATAAGGAAGCTTCATTTAAAAGATGGGTAGTCATCAAAATCGTCATTCCATGATCCTTTAGCTTCTGGATTTGATGATAGACGTGCTTTCTTGCTGATACATCCATACCTGCTGTCGGTTCATCCATAATTAGGAGTTTAGGACGACCAATTAAAGCCAAGGCAAAAATCATTTTTCGCTTCTGACCAATACTTAGCTGCTCCGTTTTGACGGATTCTTTCTCTTCTAGTCCAGAAAGGGCAAGAGCTTCTGAATAGCTTATAGGGTTTGGATAGAGACCTCTTGTAAATTGAATTAATTCTTTAATTGTAACTCGATCCATTAAAGAAGCATCCTGCAGCACAAATCCCACTTGCGTTTGAGGATCTTTCCACTCAATATTCCCTGCGTCCGCTTGATAATGGCCCATAATCAACCGCAGTAACGAAGTTTTACCGGCCCCGTTCGGTCCAAATAAGAGAATACTTTCCCCTGGTTCTAAAGAAAAAGATACGTCATTCAGGATTCGGTGCTTTTTGAAATGTTTAGAAACATGGTTAATACGAAGCATCTTTACCACACCTTTTAAGAAGTTACTTTCATTCTAATCTTGAATAATGTAATGGGGTAGAAAGGTTTGTCATCAATTCAAATGACAATTGTCATAAAAAAAACAACTGATGACTACAGATCACCAGCTGTTTCTATTTTGTATGTAAGCTTTTCATGAATGATATTCTTCAGCAATCATGCCATAAACATCAATATCCTTGTATTCACCCCTGTGGTAGATATCGTGTTTCAATGTCCCCTCATAACTCAGTCCAGCCTTTTGCATGACCCTGGTAGAAGCTGGGTTTTCACTCATGGCTGCAGACCACACTCTTTGTAAATTCAAGGTTTCAAAACCATACTCAACCATTCGAACTGCCGCTTCCGAGGCATATCCCTTTCCCCAGTAAGGCTTTCCAACCCAATAAGCAAGCTCGCCTTTCTGATGTTTATGATCTACTCGCAGCGTCATCGTGCCTACCAGCTCATTTGTTGATTTCAATACCATAGCCATAGGATAAGCTTTTCCTTCCTTGATCCATTCTTCATGAGTACGTATCCAGTTTTGGGCATCTTCCAAGGTATATGGATGAGGAACGAAGGTAGTAGCTGCCACGGCTTTGTCACCTGCAAGCTCTGTCACTCGCTCTGCTTGAGATACCTCATACGGTTGTAAATTCAGACGTTCGGTGGTTAATGGCCAATTCATAGTAAAAAACCCCTTTTTAATTTATATCATAGTATTAATTATTTCAGATAAGATCCCGATACTTGAAGAACCCGTTTCGAACTATCTGTAGATGTTTAGGATCGGTGGAGTAGGTCTCGCCGTTTCCTTCGCCAACCTGACGATATCTAGTGAACGGACTATCTATTTGTAGGAAGAGGAACAGCCCTGAAACTTTAAAGGATGCTTAAATAGCAGCGGATTCCACCTAGAGATGCCATAAATTTTACATGGTCATAAGAGTTTGGCCATAAGCAAGCGCTATTCTGATGTGATTTTGAGGCTCAGATATGGCGAAGTCCGGAGGGGGACGATGAAGACTCCTAGGTTAAAAGCGGAAGCACCTTGGTCAGCGTCGTATGGACTGGACATAGGAAGTTCGACTAAGATCGCCACGTCGTGTGGCAACGTCGAACGACCCTGCGTCATGCAGGGCCAAATGTGGAGGTGCCTTGTCCAGCCTCGACAAGCTTAAGAACGACCATGAAAGGAAGGGCTCTTCTTCCTATCATGGTTGGACTTAAGACCTCGAGAGGCTAGGCACCGAAACTAGCCTTGAGCTGGCGGAGATAAAGAAAACACGAAGAGCGGAGCGATATGTTGCCTTATCGTACAGAAGTGAGGGAAGTCTCACTAGACGCTAGGTGCTGGAGCTGGATAGCAATCCATGTCGTTTATGTTCTGATATTTGATTAAATCGAATCTTCCACAATCCGGCTCTTTAGTGTAAGAACTCTTTTATTAAAATCGAAAATAAAGCATTTGTCTAATAAAATTCAGGTTTTGTGGAAAAATGAACACAAACTATGGAAAGCAGGTGTGGTTATGGAATTTCAACAACCCAACTATCGTGCGGGAGATATTGTTTATGTTATCTATCGCAACCCGCATACGTATGATGTGGCCAATGTACAGGAAGCAGCCGTCGTGAAAGATCCAGAAAATCCAGGTGATTTAGCCCTTTTTCTATATGAAACGTATTTCCCGCTGGATTCTGAAATAGCTGTCTATGCCTCACAAGGTGAAGCTGAACGCGCCTATCACGATACATTTGGCGGCGGGATTGAACCGGAGGGACTGCAGTGGTAAAGCCATTTGTACCCGAACTCGTTTACATCGAACCCGGAGCACTCAAATACCCGCTAGGTAAAGAGCTGAAAGAAAAATTTGAAGGTATGGGTATTGAAATTCGCGAGACCACATCCCATAACCAGGTCCGCAATTTACCAGGAGAAAATGATTTTCAGAAATACCGGATGGCGAAATCCACACTGGTGGTCGGTGTGAGAAAAACATTGAAATTCGACACCTCCAAACCTTCTGCAGAGTATGCCATTCCCTTTGCGACAGGGTGCATGGGCCACTGCCATTATTGCTACTTACAAACGACCATGGGCAGTAAACCTTATATCCGCACCTATGTAAATATCGAAGAGGTGTTTGAAGCGGCGGAAGCCTATATGAAAGAGCGGGCGCCGGAAGAAACAAGGTTTGAAGCTTCCTGTACCTCTGATATCGTTGGCGTCGATCACCTCACCCACACTTTAAAACGGGCGATCGAATATTTTGGTCAGTCTGAGCATGGGCGCTTACGGTTTGTAACCAAATTCGCACACGTCGATCACTTGCTTGATGCGAAACACAATGGCCGTACACGTTTCCGGTTCAGTATGAATGCCGATTACGTAATCAAATACTTGGAGCCGGGTACCTCTCGTCTGGATGATCGAATTGAAGCAGCCGTAAAAGTAGCGGAAGCTGGTTATCCTTTAGGATTTATCATTGCCCCTATTTATCTGTACGAGGATTGGAAAGAAGGCTATCGAATTTTGTTTGAGAAGCTGTATGATAAGCTTCCGGAACAAGCAACAAAAGATCTTACCTTCGAACTGATTCAACATCGTTTTACCAAGCCGGCAAAACGCGTCATTCAGAAGAATTATCCGATGACCAAGCTTGAAATGGACGAAGAAAAGCGAAAATATAAATGGGGCCGTTATGGAATCGGAAAATATGTTTACCAAAAAGATGAACAAAAAGAAATGCAGGAGGTACTAGGCGGATATATTGAGCAGTACTTTCCTGAAGCCAGATTAGAATACTTCACCTGATTCTTGACCCTGCCCACTCTCCAGCATTCTGTCCAATCGACAGAAAACGATAAAAGAGTTGATGATGATTCCATACAAGCATTTTTCTATAGAAAGTGTAAGAACTCCTTTCTTTTGTTTACCTTTTTCCTAATTGTGGAATGAGGATATTACGATATTATAGTGATAAAGCAAAAGGAGGATTTCAATATGGATCGTTCACAAAAGCAAACGCAAGGTCAGCCTAAACAGGAACAGGAAAAACAACCTGGAGTGGAAGGTCAATTAGACCCTCAGCCGCTTCAAGCAGATGAAGACTATCAAAGCGGAAATAAATTAGTCGGCAAAGTAGCTCTAATCACAGGAGGAGACAGCGGAATCGGTCGTTCGGTAGCCATTGGCTATGCCAAAGAAGGCGCAGACGTTGCGATATCCTACCTCGAAGAACATGAAGATGCGGAATATACTAAGAAACAAATAGAAGAGCAGGGTCGCCGCGCTATTCTAATTCCTGGTGATGTAGGAGAAGAATCCGTTTGTAAGGACGCTGTTGAACGTACAGTCAATGAACTGGGTCAGCTCGACATTCTAGTAAATAATGCAGCTGAACAGCATCCAACCGATGATTTAATGAATATTACGGCAGAGCAATGGGAAAGCACATTCAAAACGAATATCCATTCCATTTTCTATATGACAAAAGCAGCGATTCCTCACTTGAAAAAAGGAAGCTCTATTATCAATACTGCTTCCATTAACCCTTATACCGGGAATGCGCAGCTTGTCGATTATACCGCAACGAAAGGCGCTGTAGTAGCCTTTACACGTTCCATGGCCAAACAGCTCGTCGATAAAGGAATCCGCGTAAATGGAGTGGCTCCTGGCCCGATCTGGACCCCATTAATTCCTTCTACCTTTGGAGAAGACAAAGTGGAACAGTTTGGTACCAACACACCAATGGGCCGTCCTGGTCAGCCAGTAGAGCACGTAGGAAGTTATGTGTTGCTTGCTTCCGATGACTCCACGTACATGACTGGCCAGTTTATCCACATCAATGGCGGACTGTACACTTCCAGCTAAAGCGTTATTTCTTGCCAAAAGCTCTCTTCTTTTACACAATAAATAGAAGAAGAGAGGAGAACTATATATGCCAGAAGGTCCAGAAATAAGAAGGGCGGCTGATCACGTGGAAAAAGCGTTGACCGGCCGCCCTGTGCTTGAGATATCTTTTGCGTTTGAACAGCTTCAGGATTATCAAGACATGTTTCAAGGAGCTATGATTAAGCGGGTTGAAACCCGTGGAAAGGCCATGCTGATCCGATTCGATCAAGGCTTAACCATCTATTCTCATAATCAGTTATACGGAAAATGGTACGTCCGAAACGCCTATAATTATCCGAAGACCAACCGTCAGCTAAGGCTTGCCATTCATAACAAAAAGAAATCAGCGCTGCTTTACAGTGCATCTGACATTGAGGTGTTAAAGGATGAGGAAGTAGAAGAACATCCTTTTATAGCCAAAGTCGGTCCAGACCTTTTAAATGAATCCGTTACGCCTGAAGAGCTGGTAGAGCGATTTAAAGATAAAAGGTTCCGTAGAAGAAAATGGAGTTCATTACTATTAGATCAGGCTTTTATCGCTGGAGTCGGGAATTATCTGCGGAGTGAAATTTTGTTTTGTGCGAACATTCATCCTGAAATCAAACCGGATGATTGCACAGAAGAACAGCTTAGAAAAGCAGCCGATGCCTGTATAGAACTCATGTGGCGTTCTTATGAGAATAAAGGAATTACGAATGATCTTGAACTTGCTCACCGTTTAAAATCGGAGGGAGCAAAGCGATATCAATATCGGCATTGGGTGTTTAATCGCGAAGGGCAGCCATGCCGCATAGATGGAACAGAAATCATTAAATACAAGACAGCTTCCAGACGGTGTTATTACTGTCCAACCTGTCAGGCTAAGACCTCCAGCTCCGGGAAATAAGGAGCAGGGGGTCTTTGTTAAGTCTCTAGGTGAAGAAAACATGCTCGGCGTGAATGTTTTCTTCAAGTCTGAGAATACCAAACGAGTAATAAGGCATTTTCCGTTTATCTGTGACAGACCCTGGATTAAATAACATCACTTTGTTCATGTAGCGGGTCAGAGGCAGATGAGAATGACCAAAAATAATGAGATCCACTTCCTCACCTTTAAATCCTTCGACCGCCCTTTTCTCCGTCGTTTTTTTCTCTCCATGACCGTGAATCAGACCAATTCGAAAACCATTCAGCTCAATCGTCTGCTTATAAGGAAAAACAGATTGAATGTCTTCCCCATCTACGTTTCCATAAACACCGTACAAGGGTGGTCCATACTTTTTCAGCTCTTCAACCACTTCCTTCGAATGCCAGTCTCCAGTATGGATAATGGCGTCAGCTGAAGGCAGTTCCTCAACTAACCTCTCCGGTAGAGACTTCCCCTTTTTAGGCATATGAGTGTCTGATAGTACAACAATTTTCATCATGGCGTCCCCCTTCTTCTTTACTTCTACCCTCTTAATAAAACCATGAGACAAAAAATCCCCCTTCGGCTCCTTAGAGCGTAAGGGGGATTCGATTACTGAATCGGTGCTTTATTTGGTGTACCCGCTTTACGCGGATATTTCTTAGGTGTTTTCCGGCGCTTTTCGATAATCGCAATATTTCTTTCACTATCCTCTTCAGGAAGGGTGAACGTATGCACGTTTTCCACCTCTCCTCCGACTGTTTGGATAGCAAGCGCTGCATCTTCCATTTCATCGGCCAGGTTAGGTCCTTTCATAGCCATGAAATGCCCGCCTTTAGCGGTTAAAGGCAGACATAATTCACTCAGTACGGACATTCGAGCAACAGCTCGAGCCATGACAAGATCATAACCTTCTCGGAATTTCGCGTTTTTACCAAAGTTTTCGGCACGATCATGGTAAAAAGCCACGTCATCCAACCCTAATTCGTGGGCTAAGTGATTCAAAAATGTGATTCGTTTCTTTAATGAATCGACAATCGTCACTTTCAAGTGCGGGAACACAATTTTAAGCGGCAGACTTGGAAATCCTGCTCCGGCTCCGACATCACAAATTCGTAAGGGCTTGGTAAAATCATAATAAAACGAAGCGGTCAAAGAGTCATAGAAGTGTTTAAGATAGACACCTTCCTTGTCCGTAATCGCTGTGAGATTCATTTTTTCATTCCATTCTACAAGGATTTCGAAGTACTTGTGGAACTGTTGCTGCTGCTGTTCGCTTAATTCAATACCCTGGTTCTTAAGCGATTCGAGAAAGGTGTTGATATCCATGCTTCCATCCTTTCGTTTTATTCACCCGATACGCGAGCGATTTTTCCTTGTTCGATATAAACCAGTAATATAGACACGTCCGCCGGGTTCACTCCGGAGACACGTGAAGCCTGCCCCACAGATAATGGGCGTACTTCTTTGAGACGGTCGCGGGCTTCTGTAGCAAGTCCATGAATGTCATCGTAATCAATGTTTTCAGGAATCTTCTTCGTTTCCATCTTCTTCATACGTTCGATTTGCTCGAGCGCTTTTTTGATATACCCGCTGTATTTAACCTGAATTTCTACTTGTTCCTTCACATCTTCAGGTAGTGAAACCTCACTAGGGGTTAGACGCTCCAGGTGACTGTATTTCATTTCAGGACGTTTCAATAAATCAAGGGCACGTACCGCTTCCTTCAAGCGGGTGCCTCCCGCTTCTTCAATGACAGCCTGAACTTCTTCTGTTTCCTTCAGAATGACTTTATCTAAGCGAGCTCTTTCTTCATCGATCCGCTGCTTTTTCTCAAGGAAGCGCTGATAGCGTTCTTCAGGAATTAATCCTAGTTCGTACCCTTTTTCAAGCAGACGTATATCTGCGTTGTCATGGCGAAGCATCAAACGGAATTCTGCACGAGACGTGAGAAGACGATATGGTTCATCGGTGCCTTTGGTTACGAGGTCATCAATCATAACGCCGATATAGCCTTCTGAGCGGTCGAGAATTAACGTTTCGAGATCCAGTGCTTTCGCAGCTGCGTTAATCCCTGCCATCAGCCCTTGACCGGCCGCTTCTTCGTAACCGGAAGTGCCGTTTAATTGTCCGGCGGTAAACAGTCCGGAAATTTGCTTCGTCTCCATAGTCGGCCATAATTGAGTCGGGATAATGGAATCGTACTCAATGGCATAGCCTGCCCTCATGATTTCCGCATTCTCAAGTCCAGGTACGGTCCTCATCATTTCGTTCTGTATATACTCAGGCAGGGAAGTGGAAAGACCCTGTACATACACTTCTTCTGTATCGCGACCTTCCGGCTCCAGGAAAATCTGGTGCCTTGGTTTATCATTAAAGCGCACGATTTTATCCTCAATAGAAGGGCAATAACGTGGACCTGTTCCTCGGACAGCGCCTGAATACATCGCAGACAGCGTTAAATTATCATCAATAATTTTATGAGTTGCTTCGTTTGTATAAGTCAGCCAGCAAGGAATTTGATCCGTAATGAACTCGGTCGTTTCATAAGAAAACGATCTTGGTTCCTCTTCGCCCGGCTGGATTTCCGTTTTGGAATAATCAACCGTGTGGCTGTTTACCCGCATTGGTGTACCTGTTTTAAAGCGGACCATATTAATTCCCAGTTCCTCCAGCTGCTCGGAAAGAGAAACCGTAGAACGTTGGTTATTAGGACCGCTCTCATAGGAGAGGTCTCCAATCAGGACACGTCCACGCATGAACGTTCCCGTCGTTACGATAACGGTTGGAGCATAGTAAGCTGCTTTTGTTTCTGTAACGACTCCTTTGATTTCATTGTCCTCGACAAGCAGCTTCTCAACCATTCCCTGGCGAAGCGTCAAGTTTTCCTGATTTTCCAGAATTCTCTTCATTTCTTTAATATATAGTGGTTTGTCCGCCTGAGCTCTCAGTGCTCGTACGGCAGGACCTTTTCTTGTATTAAGCAGACGCATTTGAATGTGCGTTTTATCAATTACTTTACCCATAGCGCCGCCAAGTGCATCCACTTCACGAACTACGATTCCTTTTGCCGGCCCGCCAATCGAAGGGTTACACGGCATGAAAGCGACCAGATCCAGGTTGAGAGTAAGCATTAACGTTTTGGCGCCTCTGCGGGCTGCTGCAAGACCAGCTTCTACCCCTGCGTGACCAGCACCGATTACAATTACGTCATAATGCCCAGCATCATAAGTCATTTATTGTCTCTCCTTTGTTGTTGTTTATTTCCCTAAGCAAAACTGTGAAAACAACTGATCGATCAAGCTTTCGTGCACGGTATCTCCGATAATTTCACCAAGAATTTCCCACGTCCTTGTGACGTCAATCTGCACCACATCGAGCGGCACTCCCATTTCCATACCGTTCTGGGCATCTTCAAGGGATTGCTTGGCCTGCTTGAGCAATTGCACGTGGCGGACGTTGGATACGTACGTCATATCTCCCGCATCCAGTTCCCCTTCAAAGAAGGTATCGGCAATCGCATTTTCAAGCTGATCTACACCTTTTTCATGAATTAGCGAGGTAGAAATTACGGGATTATCTCCAGCAAATTCTTTCACCTGATCGATATCTAATTTTGGTTCCAAATCCATTTTATTAACAATAACAATAATATTCATGTCACGAAGGGCATCAAATAGCTGCTTATCGTCGTCATTCAGCTCATCTCCATAGTTTAACACAAGAAGGATGAGATCGGCTTCCTCTAATACTTGTCTGGATCGTTCCACGCCTATTCTTTCGACAATATCTTCGGTTTCCCGAATACCAGCCGTGTCGATCAGACGAAGCGGAACTCCGCGAACATTGACATATTCCTCAATCACATCACGAGTCGTTCCCGGAACTTCCGTCACAATCGCTTTGTTTTCGTGCACCAGTGTATTCATTAAGGACGATTTTCCGACGTTAGGCCGGCCGATAATGGCCGTTCCTAAGCCTTCTCTTAAAATTTTCCCCTGACGGGCGGTCTGCAGAAGATTTGAAACTTCCGCGTGGACTTCTTTCGTCTTTTGCTCCATCATTTCATGAGACATTTCTTCGACGTCATCATATTCGGGGTAATCAATATTTACTTCTACGTGAGCTAAGGTTTCAAGCAGTTTCTGTCTTAGCTGCTGAATAAGGTTCGATAGTCGTCCGTCCATCTGCTTTAGAGCAACGTTCATAGCCCTGTCCGTTTTCGCACGAATCAAATCCATCACGGCTTCTGCCTGAGATAAATCAATCCGGCCATTTAAGAACGCGCGCTTCGTAAATTCACCAGGTTCGGCCAGGCGTCCTCCACTTGCTAAGACGATTTCAAGGACACGGTTCACTGAAACCAGTCCGCCGTGGCAGTTAATTTCAACGATATCTTCCCTCGTAAAAGTCTTAGGCGCACGCATAACGGAAACCATTACTTCTTCTGCTGTCTCTCCCGTATCAGGATCTATTATTTTACCGTAGTGCATCGTGTGGGAGTCGACTTCGTTTAAATCCTTTCCGCGAAACAAATCTCCAGCTATCGAGACAGCTTGAGGACCACTAAGTCGAACGATTGCTATGGCACCTTCTCCCATAGGGGTAGATATGGCAGTTATCGTATCTGTTTCCACACGCGCTCACCTCCTCATGTTGCTATTTTATATTTATCCACAAAGTAGAATTTATTATAGTCACTAACTTAATAGAATATCATATCTGTCCGGTAATTGAAAAGATATCAACAACCTATTACCGGCTCTTTCTCTTTAATTCCATTATCCACATGTGTATAACTCATTATTCAACTGGCTCATTTAAATCTCCGTGTAGATTATTAAAGAAAAGCTCCCTTTTCTGTAAGACTCAGTTTCGAGATAAATGGGTCCGTTACTCTATGTGGAGGGCTGGTGGGGAAATAACTCGTCTTGTTCCATCACCCAGACACTCGAGACATAAGCCGTTCATCAACGGACGGCAAGACCACCGTCCTTTTGATGCTCGGCTTATGCTGTTCGTGTCTATCGGGGTGATTCCTCATTTGGACACTTTCCTATGGGGGAACGGTGAGCTTCCTCGCTCGTTTCACTCCCTGCAGGATCTCACCTAGTTCCTTCTCCCATGGGAGTCTCGCCATTTCCCCACCACCCCAACTATAATGTTGCGAACGGACCCTTCCAGAAGAGATTGGTTCTCCTCCGTAATCTGTATGAAATGCTTTCATGACGGGCGATGTGTGTCGTTACATCCTAACTACATTGGATAATACTTCATTATGCAGGTGATGATTGAAGTGGTTTCGAGCTTCTAATTTGGCAAGGTCCGGAGGGGGATGATGAAGACTCCTGCGGGATGAACATGATCGGTGAGACCCTGAGAGCATAGCTCGAGGAGGCTCAGCACAAGGGATGTTCGACTAAGACCGCCACGTCCTGTGGCAACGTCGAACGACCCTGCGTCGTGCAGGGCCGCGGAAAGCGAATCATCCCCCGCAGGACTTTTCTTCTCATAAAAACATCTCGAAACTGAGTCTTCAACTAACCGGCCCTTTAGTTTAAAAAGTCTTTTAGCGAAAAACCAACACTAACGTTCTAAAGAACCATTCTATAATACTGGATTCACGAAAAAAATCCCATAAAAAAACTTCTGCCAACGATGATTGGCAGAAGTTTTCAGTACACATGTAACTTCTTTAAGAAGGACGTATGACCACATGTCTACGTGGATCATTTCCATCGGAATCAGTTACGACTTTTTTATGGTTTTGAAGAGCCGAATGAATAATCTTCCGTTCATAGGAAGGCATAGGCTCGAGCTTGACCTCTTTACCAGAGGAAATCGCTTTTTCCGCTAATCGCTTAGCCAAGTTTTCAAGCGTTTCCTTTCGTCTTGCCCGATAACCTTCTGCATCCAGCATAACGTTATAAAACTGATCAGATTCCCGATTAACGGCGAGTTGAGTTAAATATTGCAGTGAATTTAAGGTTTGACCGCGTTTTCCAATGAGCATGGCGATTTTGTCACCCTCGAGCTGCATGGCAATATCACGGTCTTTTACTTCTGTTTTTACTTGTACAGGAGCACCCATTTGTTTTGCTACTTCTATGATGAATAATTCGGCATCCTGCACTGGATTCTTTTGAATAGATACTTTTACGATTGCCGGTTTTGAACCAAAACCAAGAAATCCTTTTTTACCTTCATCAATGACATCTACTTGAACCTGGTCCTTCGATGTTTGTAATTGTTCAAGTGCTGATTGGACCGCTTCATCAACTGTGGTGCCAGTAGCAGTTATTTGCTTCACTCACCTGCTCCTCCCGTCGCATCTTTCATCATTGGCTTACGAATAAAAATGGTCTGAAGAATCATAACGATGTTACCTACAATCCAATAGATCGCAAGGGCTGATGGGAAGAAGAATGCAAATGTACCGATCATTAGCGGCATGATGTAAATCATCATCTGCATTTGCGGGTTTTGAGCTGCTGCTCCTCCCGCCATCATCAGCTTCTGCTGTAGGAATGTGGTAGCTGCTGTAAGAATCGCAAGGAATGGATCGGATTGTCCTAATTCCATCCATAGAAAACTGTGAGTTTGAATCTCAGATGTTCTCATAATAGCATGGTAGAAACCAATCAATATCGGCATTTGCACAATAATAGGCAGACAGCCCGCTAATGGATTAACTCCATTTTTCTGGAAAAGCTGCATCGTTTCCTGCTGAAGTTTTTGCTGGGTCTGTGCATCTTTAGAAGAATATTTTTCTCGTAATTCTTTAAGTTCCGGCTGAATTTCCTGCATAGCTTTTGAACTTTTTAACTGTTTAACGTTTAACGGCAGTAACAATACTCGGATAATAATGGTTACGATTACAATCGCCAATCCAAAACTTCCGTTTGTCAGATCTGCGAAATACAAGAGCGTCTTAGATAATGGAAAAACAATATATTCATTCCAAAATCCTGTACTATCCTCGGTGATATCCTGATTGACCTGGGTACACCCGGATAAGAACGTAAGCACACCTGCCATGGCAAGCAATGCTATTATTTTGTTACGCAACGTTCCTTCCTCCTTACTGAATCCCTCTGGCTATTCATTAAAAATTATTTTTTATCCATACATCAGTGTAGCATTATTTCATAGAATAATTCTATAAGATGATGGCTTATTTTTTCTTATTCAATAGCTTTGATCTTGATAGAACATGGATCAAGCTTTTTTTCGTTTCATGAAAGTTCATATTATTGGTTGGTTTTCTAGCAATAATCACAAAGTCATACTGAGGATGGATTTGGTCTTCCAGTTCGTGAAAGGCTTGTCTTAAATAACGTTTCACCTGGTTTCGGACCACTGCAGGTCCAATCCTCTTACTGACAGAGAGGCCGATTCGAAAATGAGCCTGGTCTTTTTTCTTCCAATAGTAAAGGACGAGTTGCCGGTTTGCGAACGACTGACCGTGCTGAAATACTTTTTGGAATTCTTCATTCTTTTTAATTCGATATTCTTTCTTCATAGAACTCCCTCCAAAAATATAAAGCGCTAGTTGCCAGTCAGACCTTCACGCCCTGAACATTAGAAAAGCGCAGTGGATCTCATAGTAGAGACCCGACTCCGCAAGACAATCTTAACTAGAAAAAAAGACCACTGAGGTTTTCAGTGGCCTATGCTGATAAAACTTTTCTTCCTTTACGACGACGACGAGCAATTACTTTACGGCCGTTTGGGCTGCTCATGCGCGTACGGAAGCCGTGTACTTTTTTGCGCTTACGATTATTTGGTTGAAATGTGCGTTTCATTATATATACACCTCCTGAGGAATAATTCCATAACTTACTTCTAAAAGGCAGTCCTAATAATTATAAGCAACGTATCTTCATTCTGTCAATGTCCTTTTCACTTTCTCCTCCAGATCCACTTGAATCTCTACTCCGTTATATAACAGTTTGTGTACTATAACACCTCGTTGA